>DATEZM010000106.1:0-6848 GCA_035255625.1 Rhizomicrobium sp.
GAATCTTCGGAGCGCGCCGACGCGATCGACAATCTGCTGTGGACCTATAACGACCAGACCTTCCTGCCCCATGCGCAGTCGGGCGACGGCGATCCCAGGCGCCAGCCGGTGCTGATCACGACCCAGGACGAGAACCCGAACGGCGCCAACGTCCTGTTCTGCGTCGGTGGCGCGATGCCCGCGTCATGGGCCGCGGTGAACGATCTCACCCGCGTCGTCCTGATGTTCGACGGCCGCGACGAGGCGGCGCTCGGCAAAGCCCGCGCCGCCTGGAAGGACGCCAAGTCCGCCGGCCACGACGTTACGTATTGGAAAGAATCGCCCAGCGGAAAATTCGAGAAGCAGGGCGGTTAGCACTGCTACAGTCCCCGCTGGGCCAGCGACCTTGTCATAGTCGCGCCGAACACTTTGCAATTGCCGGGGGCGAGCATTGGCAGGCATCTGGATTCACATCCAACACCACCGCTGGTTCTATCTGGCCGTGCTGGTTGCGGCCGGGGCGTGGGCTGTCACCAGTATGGTCATGCCAACCTTGCGGCTGTTCGTTGCGGGCGACGCTTTCTATTTGAGCTATCTGGTTTTGACCGCTTCGCTGGTCTTTCGGATGTCTGCGCCGGAGCTGCGGCGCAGGGCGGCGACCGACGACGAGGGCATGATCCTGATCGGGCTGATCACGGTGCTGGCCGTCTGTTTCAGCCTGTTCTCGATTTTCGAACTTCTCAATCAGACCGACAAGCCTGACATTCTTCGTCTCGTGCTCTCGATCGGAAGCGCGCCGCTTGCCTGGTTCGTGCTTCACACCGTCGCTGCCCACCACTACGCCCATCGCTACTACGCGGATGCGGATCCGGGACCGAAGGTTCTCGATGCGGGCGGGCTGATGTTTCCGGATTCGAAGGAACCGGAAATGTGGGACTTCCTGTACTACTCGTTCGTCATCGGCATGACGGCGCAGGTATCGGATATTCAGGTGACGAGCACGTCGATGCGCAAGGTCACGCTGATACACAGCGTCATCTCGTTCTTCCTGAATACGGTGCTCATAGCGTTGGCAGTCAACGTTGCGGTCGCGCTGGCGCAAGTCGCACGCTAGTCGTTGGACGCCGTGCGATTCGCCGGCCACGACGTGATCTGTTGGAAAGACCCCGAACGTCCGGTTCGAGAAGCAGGGGCCGCCGGCATGGATCGTATTCGCAATTCCGGTTACAGCTTTTTGTAGCAAACCGGAGGGGCGGCATGGCTGAGAATTCCGAGGACGACACGGCGCAGCCGGGCGGCAACGCGCCGCCACCGGTGCAGCAACGGCTTTCGCAATTGCTGGGAGGCGTGCCGCTGACGCCGGCCGTTGCGGTGGCTGTTGTATTGATCGTGCTGGCGATCTGCATCTGGCTTTGGGAAATTCCGTGGCTGCGTCCTTTCTTGGCAACCGCAGGCGCTGCGGTCGCGGCGTTTGCCGGCCCGATTCCGGCCCTGCTGACGCCCGAACTGCGCGGCAAGTGGCTGTTTGCCGTCGTCATTGCGGCCTGCACGGCGGCTGGCGTGTGGTTCGCCACCGAAGATCTGCAGCAGCGGCTGGAAAAGACCGCGGCGGCGAACGCGGATGCCGCCCAGCGGCTCGACGGCGTGATGGCGTGGACGGGCGACACGGTCCGCCAAGAGCCTGCGGAGCAGCGCGGAGCCTTCTTGTTGGCGGCAGCTCTGTCGGAACGGCAGCTTTATCGGCAGCGGCGCTACGCGACGATTCTGGATAGCGCGCGAACGGTTCTTCAAATCGATGCCGACAACGGCCATGCGCTCTATTATGCCGGCGAGGCGTACCGTCACTTCGGCGATTGGGACAACATGCGCGACATGTTCCAGAAGTTCATCTCCGTGGCTGCCGGAAATCCGGAATCCAGGACCGGAGACGCGCGAGACTGCTATCGCCGGCCGGATGGATACTGCAAGGAAAGGTTGGCTTTCGTGAACCATCTGATGGCCCTCGACTCTCTTATGTCCGCGTCCAGTGCGTCCGGCGGCGGCGTCAAAATCGACGCGCTTCATGCCGCCTTCGCATTCGAGCGCGACGCCATGACGGACTGGCCGGCCGGATTTCCTGCCGACGGACGGTTCCTGTCGAGCTGCAATGTCTTGCGGCAGGTTTCGCAGGGTCTCAAGGGACTGGTCGCGGACGGCACAAACGTCGATGCCGTAGCAAAGCACAACGGCTGCACTTGAAGCGGTCTATCTCTCGGCCTTCCGCGCCGCCAATTTCTTGAGCGCGACCGTCTGACGGTGCCATTCGCGCACCGGCATGGCGGGGTAGCCGCCGACCGTCTCGCCCGCCGCCACGTCGCGCGTGACGCCGGCCTTGGCGGCGAGCCGCGCGCCGGCGCCGACGGTGAGGTGATCGCTGACGCCGACCTGTCCGCCCATCATCACATAGGGGCCGATGGTGGTGGAGCCCGCGATGCCGACCTGGCCGGCGATCAGGCAGTGATGACCGATCTTCACGTTGTGGGCGATGTGCACGAGGTTGTCGAACATCGTGCCGGTGCCGATCACCGTGTCGCCGATGGCGCCGCGGTCGATGGCGCAATTGCCACCGAATTCGACATCGTCCTCGATGATCACGCGGCCCAGCTGCGGCACGCGCAAGAGGCCCTTGCCGCTGGGCACAAAGCTGAATCCGGCGCTGCCGATGGTGACGTTGGCGGCCAGCGTGACGCGATTGCCGATCAGCGCGTAGTTGATGGCGCAGTTGGGGCCGATGACGCAGTCGTCGCCCAGCACCACGCCGTGACCGATCACGGCGTTGGAGCCGATGAGACAGCGATTGCCGATTCTGGCATGCGGCCCGATCACCGCGCCCGAGCTGATCTGCGTGCCGGCGCCGACCGTCGCGGTGGGATGCACCGGGGTCAGCGGCTGCACGCCCTCGACCAGCGTGTCGGGCGGGTAGAACAGATGGCCGACCTGCGCGAAGGCCAGCCTGGGATTGGGCGCAATCAGCAGCCAAGTGCCATTGTGCTCATGCGCGCTCAGCTTTCGGTCGGTGATGACGACGCTGGCGCCGGTGTGGGCAAAGGCGTTGGCGAACTTCACATCGCTGAAGACGGAGATGTCGCCAGCGGTAGCGCTTTCGAGCGCTGCGACGTCGCGCACCGGGAAATCGGCGGAGGAGCGGTTGTCCATCTCCGCGCCGATATGGGCGGCGATCTGGCTGAGCGGAAACGGTCCGGCACGCTCGAAAAATCTGCTGTCGGTCATAAGACCTTCTATTCCCATTGAGCCATCATGGCAAAAGCGCCAGTTAACGATTCAATCGGGGCTTGAGATCGGGTGCTGCTTGGGTCAATGGAGAGGACGCGACAATCCGGAGACATGCTTGCTCAATCCGTTTGCGCTTCTTTCCAGCCCCTATGGGATCGCCTATCTCATTCTGGTCGGTATCTGCGTCGTGCACGCGATCCGCGCCGGAAATGTCTTTCCCTGGATATGGATCATCATCTTTCTGCCCGGCCTCGGCAGTCTCATCTACTTCTTCGCAATCATCGTGCCCGAACTTTTTCGCAGCCGCGGCGCCGCGCGGTTCTCCCGCGGCGCGCGCACCATCGCCGATCCCGGCCGCTCGTTGCGCCTGGCAACGCGGACGCATGAGCTGGTGGGCTCCGTCGATTCCAAGCGCGCGCTGGCGGAGGAATATATGGCGCGCGGCGCCTATCACGATGCCGTCGACATCTATCGCGACGCGGCGCAGGGCCAGTTCAAGGACGATCCGGCACTCCTGCTCGGCCTGGCGCGGGCACAGTTCCTGAGCGGCGATCCGGCCGGCACCCAGGCCAGCCTCGACGCCCTGCAGGCCGCCGATCCGAGTTTCGTCTCCGCCGACGCGCATCTGCTCTATGCCCGCGCGCTGGAAGGGCAGGGCAAGACCGCCGAGGCGTTGGCGGAGTACCGCCGGCTCGCCGCCTACTACTCGGGCGAGGAGGCACGGGCGCGTCTTGCGATGCTGCTCGAAAAAACCGGCGCGCGCGACGAGGCGATGGATGTCTACCGCCAGATCGTCAAGCTGCTCGACGGCGCACCCTCGCGCTACAAGAAGGCGCAGAAGGAATGGGGCGACATCGCCAGGCGCGCGGTGCGCTGAGCCGTTCTATTTCAAGGCCGCTTGCATAAAGGTGAAATACGCCACCCAGATCGCCATTAGCGCGAGCGGCGCGGCGAGTTGGACGACGCGGTTGCGCAGGAAGATCGCAGATAACGCCGCGACGAGCATCGGCACGACCGCCAGGTTCTGTTGGTTCCATTCCGCGACATTCAACCCTGCGCCGAACAGGACATTGGCGAAGAGCACGACAACGCAGGTCACCGCGAAGGCACCGATGTAGCGCGGTGATTGTTCGGCGTGAAACTTCTCGAGATCGATTGGACCTTCAGCCGGAATCTCCGGGCAGACCAGGGCGACCTGCATATAGGTCACCAGCGCCAACACGAAGGTCAGAAGGATGATGCCGATGCTCCACTCGGTCAACGTGCGCATATCCCAAAAGCTGATCCAGTTCGCCAGCACGGCGATCAGTCCGTTCAGCAGCCACAATGCATGCGGCCAGGAGAACCTGACGCGCTCCCACGCCCGCACGAAACCGGCCACGGTCAGCAGCAGGTGTGCGATCGCGAGCGCGAAGACGAACGACAGCAGCGAAATGACGTGCTCGAAGGCGCCCATCATGAATCCTTCAATATTGCAGGCTTTCCTGTAAGCATCTTATGCTTCAAAAGGAGACGTCTGCATTAATTCTGTCTTATAGCGCCCGGTATCTTCTGTTACGCTTTAGCGATGCAGACACGGCTGCTGTCCTCGGTCTATGACTCCGCAAAAGTTGGAGACTTCGTTTCTGCGACTGATGCCGATGAGCGTTTCGATGTAGTGCTCGGTCGTCTTAGGCTCGATGCGCTGCTGTATGATCGCGTTATTTTAGTAGATGCCGATCTCGCAGATGGAACATTCTTTTTAGCCGCGGCGCACCGAAATCGCCTCGCCGAACTTCCTTGGAACAAGATCGAGCTTCGGAACCGTTCGAATAGTCTGGAAGAATCAATATTGGGGCAATTCGTTCGAGCGGGATCCGATTGGTTGGTTCCCTTCACTTTCTCAAGCATGCCCCTAGAAAAGTCCGTCGATCTAGCAGAGCGATTGAACTCCCAGTCTTCAAACGGTGTAAGCGATCTCACGAGACTGGCCGGAGCATTGTCTGATGCTGGCCTCGATAAAACGACGGCCAGATGGTATTTGGACGCTTGGAAGAAATATTGCAGCGAGGTTCCAATTCTCGCAGCCGGCAACGTTGCCCAATGGACCGGCGGTTTCAACATGGAGCAGCAACTTGCGGTCGCGCGTGACGCAGTGGAGACGGCGCTCGAGACCGAACGCGGTCGCGAGGCCTTCAAATTGGTTGTGGCCAACTGGCGCTCTCGAAATGACGTCACAAGAGTACTTGCTAGCGAACGCGACTTTTTGACTGTTGGTGAGCGATCCGACTACGCGACAATCAAGACATGGTATATGCACAGCTATAAGGCTGCCCAAGGTAACCAGCATTCATGTGATGCCCTTGAAGTTTTCCCCGAAGAAAGTTGTCGGGACTTCGCACCTACATACTTGCCGATAAACGATGCTCCGCCGAGTTCTGGTGTGGGATGCAGAGTGCCTCACAATTTTCTTTCCGCGTTAGGCAAGATGCGGCCTGACGATTTTTCCCGTATATGCAATCAAACAAAGCTTCGACGGGCCGTGAATGAGTGGCGCACAGAAAGGAACGAGAGCGCTCTCTCTGATGCGTTGGGATTGGTTGTCGATGTATTGGACGATGGCTCGTTGTCGGATCAACAGCGTCTGAGGGAGACCGCTGATTATCTCAAATATCCTGCGAGTTTGGGCACTGGCATCGCAGTTGAGGCGAGCCTGAAGGCGCTCACACGTCGAAAGTTCGTTCACCTATCTGGTCTAGCAACGATGTTTCTTGCCGGAATTTCCGGCATCGGAATCGAACTGGTTTCGGAAATTTCGATCTCTGGGCTACTCGATGTCAAAAAGAGAGTGGTCCAATCGGTCGTGCAGATGGAAAATAGACGTATTCAACTCTAACTGGCGCGGTGAGTGCGAGTACTACCTCATTTGCAAGAGAGCGTTTCAGCTCTCGGTAAGTGCCGCTTCGTACTCTTCCTGCATCTTGAGCCAGTTCGCTTCGACGGTTGCGAGCTTCTTCGCCGCATCGGCGCGCTTCTTCGACACCGCTTTGCCTTTGGCCGGATCGCGCGTGAAGAGCAGGGGATCGGCCAGTGCCTTGTCGAGCTTCGCCAGTTCGGTATTGAGCTCGGCGATCTGGTGTTCGGCGGCGTCGACCTTGTCTTTCAGCGGCTTGAGCTGGCGGCGGCGCGCGGCGGCTTCGCGTCGTGCTTCGTCCTTGGACTTCGGCGGCGGCGCATCCGGTTTGAGTGCCTCCGGCTCCGGCGCATCGGCAAGCAGGAAGCGGCGGTAATCGTCGAGATCGCCCTCGAACGGATTGACCTCGCCATTCGCAACCAGCAGCAGCCGGTCCGCTGTCGCCTCGATCAGGCGCCGGTCGTGGCTGACCAGCACCACCGCGCCGTCGAAATCGTTGAGCGCCGCCAGCAATTCGCCGCGCGCGTCGATGTCGAGATGGTTGGTCGGCTCGTCGAGGATGAGCAGGTTCGGCTTGTCGAGCGTCGCCAGCGCCAGCATCAGCCGCGCACGTTCCCCGCCGGAGAGATTGCCGACCATGGTCAGCTGCTTGTCGGCCGAGAAACCAAAACCGCCCAACTGCGTTCGAACGTCGCGCTCGGTC
>DATEZM010000107.1:0-24394 GCA_035255625.1 Rhizomicrobium sp.
TACAGCTTTTCCAGGCCCGGGCCCGCGAACAAGTCGATTTTGATTGAAATCGGAGCCGATTTGACCAAAAACCCGTTGGACGTTTCGTGGGGGTTCCCGACGCGTCCGTGCCCGCATTTCAGAAGGTAGCCGTTCCATGGATGTCGCGCGATCCGACGAACAGCCGGAAAGTCAGATCGACATCTATACTATCATCGGCCCGCTCCTCCGCGTCCGCTTTGTCATCGGGCTGTTCATGATTGTCGGTTTGCTGGTGGGGGTGCTGCTGCTGCACATCCTGCCTTACAGTTATCAATCGATCATGCTGGTGACCCAGGCGGAATCCGAGAGCAAGAACGGCTTTAGTGGCCTGCTGGGTGATCAGGCGGCATCCCTGATCGGGCTGACCGGGGGCAAAGGCAGCCAATCGCCCAATTTCCAGCTCTATATCGACGGCTTGAAGGCGCGCGTGGTGGCGGACGAGGTCGCACAGGACCAGCCGCTGATGCGGCGGCTGTTTTCTAAAGAGTGGGATGTGGAGAACGGAGCCTGGCATCCGCCGGAGCGTGGAGTGCTGGGTATGACGACCACCTTCGTCAAGGATATGCTGGGTGTTCCCACTGTGCCGTGGACGGCGCCCAATGGTGCGCGGGTCGCGGAATTCATCGATCACCAAGTGTCGATTGAGCAGGATCCGACCGATCCCGTGGCGCATATCTCGGTCATAACCGAGAATCCGCAGCTTGGGCGCGATTTATTGCGGGCGCTCGATCATGCTGCCGATGATTATCTGAAGCGGACCTTCCTGGCTCGTTCCACCGAATATATCCAGTATCTGGACAAGCAGCTCGCCACCGTGACGGGGGCCGAATTGCGTCAAAGCCTTATCGACCAGATGAGCGACCAGCAGAAGATCAAGATGATGGCCAGCGCCAACGCCTCATTTGCTGCCCAGACTTTCGGCCGGCCTTATACGTTAGACGTGCCGGCCAGCCCTAAGGCCGGCTCCGTGCTGGCGGGGATGGCCGTGTTCGGGTTTCTGATCGCAGCCGCTTTCGGTTATTCGCGACTGTCGGTTGCCGCACGACTTGAGAATGCCCTGCGCAGGCCGTTTGGCGTTTCGCCTGCCGATGGCTGATTTGATGCGGCCCGCCCAAGGACGCCGCATCGCATTCTGGGTGTCTGCGGATACTAAGATCGGCGGCGGCCATGTCATGCGCTGTCTGTGCTTGGCTGATGTACTGGCGCGGACCGGCGCGGATTGTACCTTTTTCGTCAATGAAGCTGCACCCCGGACCGTGGCGGCGCTTGCGCGCGCGCCCTATCGCATGACCATCGTCGCCCATGGCGCGCGGAGCTTGGTAGCGGCAGCGGATCAAGTCGGGCCGTTAGACTGGATCATCGTCGATGACTATCGCCTAGACGCTGCATCCGAAACGCCGCTGCGGGCCTTCGCCCGGCAGGTCATGGTCATCGATGACATGGCCGACCGTCCGCATGACTGCGACCTGCTGCTGGACAGTGTCCTTGGCCGCCGCGAAAGCGACTATGACGGCCTGATGCCTGAGAAGTCGTGTCGGCTCACCGGGCAGGACTATGTGCTTTTGCGCCCGGAATTTGCCTTACGGCGTGGCGCCGCGCTGGCGCGGCGGCGCGCCACCGTCCAACCCTGTTCCATACTGGTCAGTTTCGGCTTGATGGATCCAGACGGCATTGCCGGAGAGGCTGCGGTCGCGCTGGTCGCGGCATTTCCACAAGCCCAAATCCGCCTAGTGCTGGGAACGGCGGCCGGCAGCACGGCCAAGGTGCGGGAAATCGCCTCGGTTCACCGCAATCTAGAGGTTCTGGTGGATCCCCCTAGCATGTCGGACTTGATGGCTGGCAGCCACATCGCCGTCGGCGCTGGCGGCTCGACGGCCTGGGAGCGCGCCTGCTTGGGATTGCCCTCTGTGGCCATCGTGCTGGCGGAAAATCAAGTAGAACTCGCGCGGGAATTCGAACGCCAGGGTGGCGCGGTCGCGGTTCAGCGCGATGCCGCCGTCTGGCGGAATGTCGAGAACGCGGTGCGTCGGATGATGGATGAGCCGGACTATTGGCAAGAACTCAGCCGCAAGGCATCCCTGATCTGCGACGGCCTGGGTGCCGCGCGCGCGTCACTCAGGATTTTTCCCGAAGTCGCCAAGGATGGCGCGGTCATCACGTTGCGCCGCGCCAGCTGGGAAGATTGCGACCGCATGCTGGGCTGGCAGAGCGAACCAGGCATGCGGCGCTTTTCCACCAATCCGCAACCGCCCGGCCGCGAAGAGCACGAGAAATGGACGCGGCACAAGCTAGCCGATCCCGGGTGCGTCATGACTATTATCGAGCGCAGTGGAGAGCCTGTCGGGGTGTTGCGTTTCGACTGCCATCAGGATCACAGCTTCATGACCTCGATTCTGATCACCGAAGCATGCAATGGGCGAGGGGTGGCGACCGCGGCGCTGCGTGCCGGGGTGCGGCTTCTGGAATATCAAACCATTTGGGCGATGATCGACGACCGCAACGCTGCTTCCCGGGGGGCGTTTGCCAAGGTTGGCTTTCTGCCCCTAGGTAATGGTAAGTACAAGCATCTTGGCAAAGCCTTTGGAGCGCTTTCTTGAGCAAGGCCCTTTCGATTGCCGGACGCCCTGTTGGTCTGGGTCATCCACCCTTCATCGTCGCCGAACTTTCGGCCAACCACAATGGCAGCCTCGACCGCGCGCTGGAGGTGGTTCGAGCGGCGGCGAATTGCGGTGTAGATGCAGTGAAGCTGCAGACCTACACCGCCGACACGCTCACCATCGACCACAATGGCCCGGATTTCGTGATTAGGGGCGGGCTCTGGGACGGGCGCACGCTCTATGACCTTTACGAAGAGGCCCATACGCCCTGGGATTGGCATCCGGTTCTGTTTGAAATAGGCCGTTCGCTGAACCTGCCGGTCTTCTCGACGCCGTTTGATGAAACCGCCGTCGATTTTCTGCAGTCGCTCGGCGCGCCGGCCTACAAGATCGCATCCTTCGAGATGGTCGATCATGCTCTGATCCGCAAGATCGCCGCGGCCGGAATGCCCACCATCATGTCTACCGGTATGGCGAGCAACGCCGAGATCGACGAAGCGGTCGCGGCCTTCCGGGGCGCCGGTGGCAGAGATTTGATCCTCCTGCATTGCATCAGCGGCTATCCTACCCCGGTGGAGCAGATCAATCTGCGTCGCATTCCCGAGATGATGGCCCGTTACGATTGCGCTATCGGCCTGTCGGATCACACCATGGGTACCGAGGTCGCCATCGCCGCGGTGGCGATGGGCGCCTGCCTCATTGAAAAGCACTTCATCATGCGGCGCAGTGACGGCGGTCCGGATTCTGCTTTCTCGATGGAACCGGAGGAGATGAGGGCGTTGGTGTCGGGCGCCCATAAGGCGTTTCTGGCGTTGGGCGTGGGCGGCGAAAAACGCGCCGATGTGGAGAAGGGCAGCCTTGCCTTTCGCCGCTCCATCTACGTCGTGCGCGACGTCGCCCTGGGCGAGAAACTTACTGCAGAAAATGTGCGTATCATCCGCCCCGGGTTCGGCTTGGCGCCCAAGCATTTGCCTGACGTGTTGGGACACTCGGCGGCTCGGCCCCTGTCTCGCGGCACAGCCCTAACCTGGGATATGATCGAAAAGGGTTCCCAGTCCTCGCACTTGCGGCATCTGACGGCCTAGGCTATCTACCCTGCACTCGAAAAACCGGCCGATCTTGGCCATTCCGTGAAGAAGAGGCCATGATCGACGGCCAGAATGTTCTCATCACCGGGGGAACAGGTTCCTTCGGCACGCGCTTCATCGAGACTTGCCTGGAGCGGTACAATCCCGCCAAGCTGATTATCTATTCACGTGATGAATACAAGCAGTTCGTCATGGGCCAGCGGCTGACTGACGACCGGCTGCGCTACTTCATCGGCGATGTGCGCGACCAGGACCGTTTGAAGATGGCAATGCGTGGTGTCGATGTGGTGATCCATGCCGCGGCGCTGAAACAGGTTCCGACTGCCGAATACAATCCCATGGAATGCGTCAAGACCAATGTGCTGGGCGCGGAGAATGTGGTGGCGGCCACTATCCATTGTGGTGTCAAGCGCGTGGTTGCTTTGTCGACGGACAAGGCCTGCAACCCGATCAATCTCTATGGCGCCACCAAGCTCGCCTCGGACAAGATCTTCGTTGCCTCCAACAGCTTGGCCGGCAAGGACGGCACGCGCTTCTGCGTGGTGCGCTATGGCAATGTCGTGGGCTCGCGCGGTTCGGTCGTTCCCTTCTTCCAAGGCCTGATCGACAAGGGCGCCGACCATCTGCCGATAACCGATGACCGCATGACCCGCTTCTGGATCACCCTGGATCAAGGCGTGTACTTCGTGCTCTCTAGCCTGGAAATGATGGAGGGCGGCGAGCTGTTTGTGCCCAAGATACCTTCCATGCGAGTGGTCGATTTGGCCAAGGTGATGGCGCCGAACCTGCCGCACAAGATCGTCGGCATCCGTCCCGGCGAGAAGCTGCACGAGGTAATGATCTCAGAGGATGACTCGCGCGAGAGCCTCGAGCTAAAGGATCGTTATCTGGTCAAGCCCGCCTTTCCCTGGTGGACCACTAAGGCCTATGACGCCAAGGGCACGCGGGTGCCGGAGAATTTCCGCTATTCCAGCGACAACAATACCGACTGGGTCGATGGCGATCGTCTGGCCGAGATGATGAAGAAACCCTGATGGCGTCGGGCGGCATGAGATTTCTGCCATACGGCCGGCAGGAAATCGACAACACCGACATCCAGGCCGTCGTCGAGGCGCTGACGTCCGACTGGCTGACCACGGGCCCGCGTGTCGGCGTGTTCGAAAAGGCTTTTGCCGAGTTCTGCGGCGTCAAGGAGGCGGTTGCGGTCAACAGCGGCACCGCCGCGCTGCACGCCGCGATGCGGGCGCTGGGCGTGGGACCGGGCGATGAGGTAATTGTACCGGCCATCACTTTTGCGGCGTCCGCCAATTGCGCCGTATATGAGGGTGCGACCCCTGTCTTTGCCGACATCGAGCCGGACACGCTGCTGGTCGATGCCGCATCCGTCGCGTCGCGCATCACGCCCCGGACGAAGGCCATTGTCGCTGTGGACTATGCCGGCCAGCCGGCCGACTACGATGCGCTGCGGCAAGTGATCGGCGGCCGCGATATCGGGCTGGTGGCCGATGCCTGTCATTCGCCGGGCGCAACCTACAAGGGCCGCAAGGCCGGCACTTGCGCCGACATCAGCTGTTTTTCCTTCCATCCGGTGAAACATCTGACCACCTGCGAAGGCGGCATGGCGGTCAGCGACAATGTGGAATATGCCGCGCATATGCGCCGCTTCCGCAATCACGGCATCGACAGCGACGCGCACAAGCGTGAAACCACCGGCGCCTTCACCTATGACATGGTGGAGCTGGGCTACAATTACCGCATCCCGGACCTGCTTTGTGCGCTGGGTATGGCGCAACTGTCGCGCCTTGCGCAGTGGGTGGCGAAGCGTCAGCAGATTGCTGAACTCTATCACCAGGCCTTCGCCAACCATGCCTTCGCCCGCCCGCTGAGGGTGCGCGACGACCGCAGCCATGCCTATCACCTGTTCGTGATTCGGCTGGACATGACGCGGCTGAATATCAACCGCGCCCATGCCTTCGCGCACCTGCGCAGCCGCGGCATCGGCGCCAATGTGCATTACGCGCCGGTCTATTCGCTGAGTTTCTATCGCAAGCGCGGTTATCCGCAGGACGCTTGCCCCGCCGCGAAGCTGGCCTATGAGGAGATTCTCACAATACCGATGTTTCCCGCGATGACTGCAACCGATGTCGAGCGCGTTGTCGCTGCAGTTGGCGAGCTGGTGCAGCTCGGCTGATCAGCGTCGTCTGGGGAAGGCCATGTCGGCGTCCTTGCGCAGGATGTCGGTGATGACGCGCTCGTCCGCGTCATAGCCGTAGGGGCTGCTATGCTCCCGATAGGTTCGCGACAGTAGCGCATAGGCCGGATGCCAAGTCAGCATGCCGGAAAAATTCATCTTGTGCGAAAACAGCCCCGGCTTGTGGGCATAGGAATTCCTATAAGGCGAAGGCGGCAGGAAGTCACGCACCACCACGAAGCCAGGCGAGCGGGTGACGCGGTCCGTCTGCCAGGCGGCGCGGAAGTGATCCGCCGGGTCAGTGAGATAGAGACAAAAGCCGAGGATCACTAGGTCGAAAGAAGCGTCTTTGAAGGGCAGATCATCCGCCGTGCTTTGGCGGAAGGTCATGTCTGGATAGCGCGCGCCTGCGTCTTCGATCGCTCTGGCGGAGGGGTCGATGCCCGCGCAACGGGCAGCGGAAAATTCCTGCTGCAGGGCCGCCAGAAATCCACCCCCGGCGCATCCCACCTCCAGAATAGCGCTGGGCGCGATGTGCATCTCTTTCAGTGTGCGCGCAAGCGCTTGGGCGCGCGGCGTCGGCGGAGCGGGATTGCGCGCGTACCAAGCGTCGCCCTCGGATTCCAGGAAGACTTCTTTTTGAGACATGGACAATTCTAACAGAAGGGCGGCGTCTCTTGGAAATTGGAATACTTGTCGGGAATAGCGCTTCTGGTCAGGTCTGGCCATGCTAGGAAGCTGGCAAACGCCTCGGCCTCGCGATCAAAGTCCGCCGCCTTACGGCCTGCATGCTGAAGGGTCACGGGATCATAGGGCATGCCTTCAAAGGACTGGGCATGCAGCCAGGCCATATAGTCCTCGGCTTTGCGCTCGAGCACTTCTGGGGACGCAGGATTGCGTAACGTCTCCCATAACGGCCAGTCCAGCGGATCGCGATATTTTGTGGAATCGATCGCCAGTAGCGGCGAGAAGTAGATCGGCGACAAGGTGGCGGACGATTTGCCCAACAGGCAGGCCTCTAGGCTGACGGTGCCTGTGGTACTTATCACCATCGCGGCACGGCGGATCAGTTCGAACGTGTTGTAGACTGGATCGATTAACCGCACGTTTGGCAGATCGCCGAGCCGCTTCAGCCAAGTGCGTGGGCGCGAACCCAGCCCGTCGGGATGTTCCTTGACCCACAATTTGTGCGTTGCGGGCAGCAGTCGGGCGATGCGCTCCACGGCCTGATACTGATTGGAATGCATGACGCCCAGCACATCGATGGAATTCTCTGGCTGCACATGTAGGCACATTAGGACGAAAGGCTCATTTTCGACCGGCGGCGAAAAGGGGCTGGCGCGGCCGATGATCAACAGGTTGATCAGCTTCTTCAGCCGGGAATGCACACGCGCGCGCATCGGCCAGAGCGTAAGATCGCCGCGATCCTGGTCGTGGCGCAGCCATGAAGCGGCGAGTTCGGCGTGCCAGTGCGACTGAAAGATATGCGGCGCGGCCAATTGCGCTGTCAGCACCGGCTTGCGCGGACGATTGCGCCATTGCGCCAGAAACGTGCGCGCCCAGCTGCGGTCTTCCTCGGTCACGGTGCGATATGGTGTCACCTGGTGCGGGATCGCATCGAAGAAGGCGAACCGCTTTTCGGGAATGCGAACCGTCGTGGGGTGCAGATAGCGCAGGCCTAGCTTGCGGCAGACCATCCAACTAATCAGTTCGAAGCCCCAGGTCGGCTCGCCGAAACAGACCTTGATATCGTTCCGGCGCAGGAAGGGCTCGATATGCCGCTGGCAGACCTCAAGATAGGCATAGGCCTTGGCCTTCGGCAGGCGATTGAGCGCCCGGCACATTAGGATCAGGTTGGCGATCGTAGGGCGGTTTGGCGCCTCAAGCGCTACCAGTTCGGGCGAGGGAGTGGTGTCCTTCGCGTTTGTCCATTCCAGGGCAAAGTCAGGCATATTGAGAATTCGCTCGCGTGCCGTGCCATGCGCGACCAGCCAATTCGTCCAGCGTGTGCTAGGTGACAGCCAGAAGACTGGGTGGGCCTTCTTTTCGAGGCGCCCCGCAATCTCCGCGAAGTAAATCGTGAGGTGCTTGTTGGCGACGAAGCAGATGTTCATGGACAAAATAGAGATGAGGGATTGACGTACGAACCCACCGGAATCCGTGGCGACAGAATCCGCTGGGGTTGGTCAAGTTATCGTTATCCTATTCACTTTTCAGCTGCTTGGGAAGCGGGGTTCATCGAATTGCGCAGCGCCCCAAACAGGTAGAACCGCCGTCTTGCTTCAACGGCTGCAGACGCGTGGCGGACCGGCTCCAGTGTGGTCAGGCAGCCAGTCGCTAGGCGGATGCGGGCGATGTGCCTTGTCGAAGCCACAGGCGAAATCTGTCCAGAATACGCAGGCTGCGCGCGGCGCCAGATCGACCGCTACTACCGTGACAGATTTTTCGATCCAAAGGTGAAGGGCTCGCGTTTGACCTTCGCCATCCGGCGCATCTAGCCGTGGCCTATTCCCATGACCACCAGCAAGGTCTGTACTTACCATGACTTGCAAGCACGCGGGGTTGCCGCAATGGTCTGTGCTAGCATCGTCCGGTCCCCGGGGGAGCTGTTCGGCATGAGCACTAAGCGCATTTTTCCGGTCATTCTATCGGGCGGCACCGGAACGCGGCTCTGGCCTTTGTCGCGCGCGGCGCTTCCCAAGCAACTCTTGGCACTCAACGGTGCGCGGACGATGATTCAGGATACCGTGCTCCGCGCCGATGTGGATGGCGCCGAAGCTCCGGTCCTACTCTGCGGCGAGGGCCACCGCTTTCTGGTGGCCGAGCAGATGCAGGCGATCGGCGTGACACCTAAAGCCATCGTGCTCGAACCTTTCGGACGCAACACTGCGCCTGCCGCCGCAGTCGCAGCTCTGCTGGTATCAGGGGGAGACCCTTCGGGCTTGGTATTGCTTATGCCGTCGGATTCGGTGGTGACAAAGGAGGATGCTTTTCGCGCGGCCGTAGCTAAAGCCGCCGTTGCGGCCGAACGGGGCTTCATTGTAACCTTCGGCGT
Organism: Rhizomicrobium sp.; assembly: GCA_035255625.1. Taxonomy (GTDB): domain Bacteria; phylum Pseudomonadota; class Alphaproteobacteria; order Micropepsales; family Micropepsaceae; genus Rhizomicrobium. The sequence goes on from DATEZM010000107.1 coordinate 8,953, forward strand.
CACGCCCGACGCCCCTGAGACCGGCTATGGCTATATCCAACGCGGGGCGCTGCTTGGCGACGCGCCTGGCGTTGATGCGGTTCGCCGCTTTGCCGAGAAGCCCGACCGCGCCACCGCGCAGTCCTATCTACAATCCGGCGAATATCTCTGGAACAGCGGTATGTTCATGTTTCGCGCCGACGTCCTGCTCGACGAGTTGAACCTGCGCGAACCCGAACTACTGGTCGTCACCAAAGCTGCGTTCGCCGGCGCGGTGCGCGACCTCGACTTCATCCGCCTTGAGCCGGCCTCCTTTGAGAAGGCGAAGAATATCTCAATCGATTACGCCGTGATGGAGAAGACCGACCGGGCGGCCGTCGTGCCCTGCGACATGGGATGGAGCGACGTGGGTGCCTGGTCGGCGCTGTGGTCACTGCAGAAACGCGATGCGAACGGCAATGTGATCCAGGGCGATGTCCTCACCCACGACACCCGCGACTCCTTCGTGCGCAACGACAAAGGCCTGACCGCGCTCGTGGGCGTGAAGGATCTGGTCGTGGTCGTGACTGAGGACGCCGTGCTGGTCGCGGACAAGCATCGGGCCCAGGACGTAAAGATCATCGTCGATCAGATGAAACTCGCTGACCGTCCGGAGCTGAACGAACACCGTCTCGTATTTCGGCCCTGGGGCAGCTATCAGGGAATTGACGCTGGCGCCGGCTACCAGGTCAAACAGATCATTGTGAAGCCGGGCGGCAGGCTCTCCCTTCAAAGCCATACCAAGCGGGCCGAGCACTGGATCGTCGTGCAAGGTGTCGCCCAGGTGACCTGCGACGGCAACGTGTTCCTGCTGCACGAGAACCAGTCGACCTTCATTCCTCTTGGTGCCAAACACCGGCTGGAAAACCCCGGCAAGCAACACCTGCGGCTGATCGAAGTACAGTCGGGCTCCTATCTCGGAGAGGACGACATCGTGCGTTACGACGACGTCTATGGACGGACCAAGGGGGCCAAACAGTAAATATGTGTTAAGCGATCCGGCCCAGATTGCTGGACAGGAGAAGGCGCATGGCAGTCCTGGTTACCGGCGGAGCCGGTTACATTGGCAGTCACACGACATACGCGCTACTCGACCGCGGCGATGCGGTCATCGTTCTAGACAATCTCGCGACCGGAACCCGGGCCCAGATCGGCGAGAAGGCTCGGTTTATTGAAGGCGATGTCGGCGACGATGCGTTGGTTAGGCGAATCATAAAGGCGCACGGAATTGATGCGGTCATCCATTTTGCGGGCTCCATTGTCGTTCCGGATTCGGTGGCGGAGCCGCTCCGCTATTACCGCAATAATGTCGTGGCGTCCCGCGCGTTGATCGAAGCGTGCGTGGAGTCGGGTGTGAAGCAATTCATCTTCTCTTCCACGGCGGCCGTCTATGCTAGCGACGCGCAGCGGCCGTTGCGAGAATCTGAGCGGATGTCGCCGATCAGCCCCTATGCCCGCTACAAGCTGATGACCGAATGGATGCTCGCGGACACGGCAAGCGTCCACGATTTTCGTCCGATTGTTCTTCGATATTTCAATGTCGCCGGCGCCGATCCAATGGGTCGCACCGGTCAGAGTTCGCCCAATTCAACCCATCTTATAAAGCGGGCGGCGCAGGCGGCGTTGGGCCGCATTTCCCATCTGGACATCTTCGGCACCGACTATCCGACCCCTGACGGCACCGGAGTGCGTGACTACATCCACGTCTCCGACCTCGCCGACGCGCACCTGCTGGCACTCGACGCCTTGCGCGCCGGCGCGGCACCCACCTCGTATAATTGCGGCTATGGCCGCGGCGCCAGCGTGCGCGAGGTCATTGCGAGTGTAGAAGGCGTCATCGGACGGCCCTTGCCGGTGCAGGAGAGGGCGCGGCGTCCTGGAGATCCTCCCATGCTGGTTTCTGATCCTACAAAGCTCAAATCCGAGCTAAACTGGCGACCCAAGCACGACCAACTGGACGAGATCATTCGCTCGGCTCTGGCCTGGGAGTGCAGGTTCAACGCTTAAGAGCCGCAAAGGCTGCTAATCGGGACTAATTTCCATTCCGGCATGACCCTCGTCGATTCCATTGCCAAAGGACGAACGCCTGACGAATGCGTACTCATTCTCGCGGAGATGGGTTCGTGGAAGGCGGTTGGCGAGGAGCGCCTCACGCAGATGCGCGTTCGACTCTATGCCTGCGTGGACGCAATTCTTGACGGCGAGATCGCGCTCGAGTTTCCGGAGACACGCGGAAAAAGGCTCGTTCTGCGGCTAGATTGCCAAGGTATGCCGTCTGCGAATGTTGCGGCTCTGTTCAAAACCGTCTCGGACAGCATTGCCCATATCCCACGCTACAAAGCGGCTATCGAGAACAGCCCGTTCGCAAGCGGGTTGGATTTCGAGTTGAGGCCGGACGGTGTGCGATCCATGCGTGCGGTCTATTTCCCCGCTGAGCCGATCAAGACTGTGATCGCTTTCGCCCATCACTACGAACGGCATCTGTCGGCCTTGTCGATGATTGGGGGTTATGCGTTCGACAGCTACAGCTTCGGCCGCATTGATCACGCGACCACCCACATCGTGTTTCTTGCCTATCTCGCGGTGGCGGGCCTGGCGATTGCCGTGTCGCATCGCCTTGAGTCGCGCCCGCCGGAGCGTCAGCCTTCCGAGCGGACGCGCACGATTCTCACCGCTGTCACGCAGTTCGCTCTCGGCTGTCTGTTGAGCGGATTCTGTGTGTTCTATTTGCGCAGCGCGTCACTCTGGGCGTCGTGGCCTTATCTGCTCATTCTCGCTGGCATCTTCATCGGTAACGAGTTCTTCAAGAAATACACCACGCGGTTCACACTCTCGCTGCTCCTGTATTTTTTCGCCATCCTCTCCTACGCGATCTTCCTGGTGCCGGTTGTCATCGCCATGATCGGCACACTTCCCTTCATCGTGAGCGGGGTCCTCGCGCTGGTGCTGTTCCTGTTCTTTTCCGATTTGCTGCGCTGGCTCGGACCGGCACGCTGGCGACAGGTGAGGCTCTATGTCTATGTCGGTGTCCTGGTGATCGCGGGCGTCGTCAATCTGTTCTACTTCCTGAAGATCCTTCCGCCATTGCCGCTCGCGCTTGCTGACGCCGGCATCTACCACTCCGTCAAGAAGGTTGGTCAGGTCTATCAGGTCATGGAGGAACCGCAGCCATGGACGACCTTCTGGGGAGAGCGGCCGGTGCTGCATTTGCTACCCAACGAGAAACTCTACCTTTACGCGTCGGTGTTCGCACCTGGCCGACTAGGAACCACAATCGTTCACCACTGGGAGTGGTTCGACCCCACGAGCCGGCGTTGGGTGCCGCAGTCGCGGGTGGCGTTCGCGATCCACGGCGGGCGCAACGCGGGCTACCGGGCTTACTCAATAAAATCCAAGCCCAGGGCAGGGGATTGGCGGGTGAACATCACGGCGGGCGACGATCGGCCGATTGGACGGGTAAGGTTTGCTGTCGCCCTTGAGCCGCCGTCTCAACCGCTCCAGCAGAAGGTCTTAAACTAGGGCTTCGTCTTGCATCGGAGCGTCGTGCCGCCTATTTCACAGTAACTCTTCGGGGTCCGAGTACTTGTCCACTAAGTTGCCTGTAATTTCTCATCTGAAGCGGCTCGAAGCCGAGAGCATCCACATCATCCGCGAGGTGGCGGCTGAGTTCGCCAATCCTGTGATGCTCTATTCCATCGGCAAAGACTCGTCCGTCATGCTGCATCTGGCGATGAAGGCGTTCTATCCGAGCCTGCCGCCCTTTCCGCTGCTCCATGTCGACACGACGTGGAAGTTTCGCGAGATGATCGAATTCCGCGACGCTACCGCCAAACGCCTCGGCTTGAAGCTGCTGGTTCACGTCAACGAAGACGGTGTGAAGCGCGGCATCAATCCCTTCGATTCCGGCTCCGCGGTGCACACGCAGGTGATGAAGACCGAGGCGCTCAAGCAGGTGCTCGACAAGTACGGTTTTGACGCGGCGTTCGGAGGCGCGCGCCGCGACGAGGAGAAATCCCGCGCCAAAGAGCGAGTGTTCTCGTTCCGCAACGCAAACCACGCCTGGGATCCGAAGAACCAGCGGCCCGAATTCTGGCGCGTCTACAACACGCGCATCGCCAAGGGCGAATCGATCCGTGTCTTCCCGCTGTCGAACTGGACCGAACTCGACATCTGGCAATACATTCTGGCGGAGAACATCCCCATCGTGCCGCTCTATTTTGCTAAGAAGCGGCCGGTCGTCGAGCGGGATGGCACGCTCATCATGGTCGACGACGCGCGGATGAAGCTGAGGCAGGGCGAGAAGGTCGAGGATCGCCTTGTGCGCTTCCGCACGCTCGGCTGCTATCCGCTCACCGGAGCGATCGAGTCCGATGCCGATACACTCGAGGGCATCGTCACCGAAATGTTCACGGCCCGCACGTCGGAACGGCAGGGACGGTTGATCGATTCCGACGAAAAGTCCTCGATGGAGAAGAAGAAGAAGGAGGGGTATTTCTAGTGAACGCTCTGACCGATCTTCACAAATTCCTTGCCGAGCAGGAGAAGAAGTCGCTTCTGCGATTCCTGACATGCGGCAGCGTTGATGACGGCAAGTCGACCCTGATCGGAAGGTTGCTGTACGACACCAAGCTTCTATTCGAGGACACTCTGGCATCACTGGAGAAGGACTCGCGCAAATTCGGCACGACGGGTGACGACATCGATTTCGCGCTGCTGGTGGACGGACTCGAAGCTGAGCGCGAGCAAGGCATCACAATCGACGTCGCCTACCGCTTCTTTGCCACCGACAAGCGCAAGTTCATCGTTGCCGATACGCCGGGGCACGAGCAATACACTCGTAATATGGCGACGGGGGCGTCGAACTCCGAACTCGCGGTCATTCTGGTCGACGCGCGCAAGGGCGTGTTGGTGCAGACGCGGCGACACGCTTACATCGTCTCCCTGCTCGGCATACGCCACATCGTGGTGGCGGTGAACAAGATTGACCTCGTCGGGTATTCCGAGGCGAAGTTTGACGAGATCGTGCAGGAATTCACGCTGTTCGCCGAACGGCTGGGTTTCCTCAGCACAGTCTCCATTCCGATGTCAGCGCGCTTCGGCGACAATGTAATAGGTAAGAGCGCGAATACGCCTTGGTATAGTGGCCCGCCACTGCTCACCCATCTCGAAAGCGTGGACGTCGACAGTGCGCTGACCGAGCGGGCGTTCCGCATGCCAGTCCAGTTGGTCAGCCGACCAAACCTCGATTTCCGTGGCTTCGCCGGGACGATTGCAAGTGGGCGGATCGCCCCCGGCGACGCTGTCGCGGTGGCGAACTCGGGCCGCACCAGCACCATTAAGCGCATCGTGACGATGGACGGCGATCAAGCCGAAGCGTCAGCGGGTGCTGCAGTGACTGTCGTGCTGACAGACGAAGTCGATATATCGCGCGGCGACGTATTGTGTGCGCAAAGCGCGCGGCCGGATGTCACCGATCAGTTCGCGGCGCATCTGCTCTGGATGGCTGATGAGGAGCTGCTGCCTGGTCGCCAGTATCTCCTCAAACTCGCAACCTCGACCGTGCCGGTGCAGGTGACCGCGCTCAAGCACAAGATCGACGTCAACACGCTCGACCAGCATGCCGCCAAGACCTTGCAGCTCAACGAAGTCGGCTATTGCAACTTCTCAACCTCGCAGTCCGTCGCGATCGATTCCTATCGCGAGAACCGCGACATGGGAGGCTTCATTCTGATCGACCGTTTCAGCAATGCAACCGTTGGCGCTGGCATGATAGATTTCGGACTTCGCCGCGCCACCAACGTCCATTGGCAGGCGCTCGACGTCGACAAGAAAGTCCGGGCCAACCAGAAAGGCCAAAGACCGGCCGTGCTTTGGTTCACCGGCCTGTCTGGTTCTGGAAAATCGACCATCGCCAATCTGGTCGAGCGGGCACTGTTTGCAGAGGGCCGCCACACCTATTTGCTCGACGGCGACAACGTCCGCCATGGCCTTAATCGCGATCTCGGCTTCACCGATGTCGATCGGGTCGAGAATATCAGACGCGTCGGCGAAGCTACCAAATTATTCGTCGATGCTGGCCTTATCGTTCTGGTCTCCTTTATCTCGCCGTTCCGCTCGGAACGCCGCATGGCGCGTGAATTGATGTCCGAGGGAGAGTTCGTCGAAGTCTACGTTGATACGCCGATCGATGTTTGCATACAGCGTGACCCCAAAGGCCTCTATCAAAAGGCGAGAGCTGGCGAGATCAAGAATTTCACCGGTATTGACAGTCCCTACGAGCCACCCGAGAACGCGGAATTGCACATCGAGACAGTAACCGGCGACGCAACGGTGCATGCCGCCGCCATCGTCGCCTATCTGCGCGAGCGCGGCTATCTGACCTAGCTAGTAGATGCCTGGAATGAGCCGCGCGGTGCGCTGGCTATATTCGGCATGCGGGGGGTAAGCCTGACGCAACACGGCTTCTTCCCTCGTCATGCGCTGCAGCTGGAAATAGAAGGTGACTGCGGTAACCAGCGCGCCCCAGGGCTGCCGGTAGCCGAGCATGATGCCGAGCGTCGCGACGAATTCGGTCAGATAGAGCGGGTGGCGCACAAAGCGATATGGCCCTTTGGTCACGAACGCTCGCGCTTCCGGGAATATGCTAAAGGCGCGGCCGAGCCAGACCAATACCAATGCCGAGGCACAGGTGCCGACGATCGACAAGACCGACGATGCCATGAGCCAGGGGCCGGACAGCACAACACGTGGCAGCAACAGAAGCGCGAAATTGAAATTCGCGCCCAGCAGTGCTGCCGCGCGCGGCCAAATGCCGTCAGATTTTGCCACCGGCAGGCGGCGTGTGAGCAGAAGCACAGTCTGTAGTCCGAAGAAAGTCAGCGTCGCAATCTCGCCGGCAACCGCAAGAAGTTCTTGCCAGCGCATGTGAGACGACCACTGCGACCGGATGAGCAATACATCGCCGACAACGACAAAGCCGTAGGTTGCGGCTAAGGGCGCAGCAAAGAGAAGATCGTAGGCTCGGGAATGGACGACGGGATTAGCCGGCGTGTCCATCTTAGCCGCCGACAGTGGCACGGCCCACGCTGACATATGTAAAGCCGGCGCCCGCCATCTGCGCGGGTTTGTAGATGTTGCGTAGGTCGACCATCAGTGGATGCTTGAGCAGAGATTTGGCGCGCGCGACGTCGAGCGCACGAAATTCGTTCCACTCGGTAAGAATTACGACTCCATCGGCCCCCGTTAGCGCGTCATAGGCATCTCTGCACAATGCGATGTTTAGCAGACTGTGCGCTTCTTTCGCGCCTTGCGGGTCGAAGGCACGGATGAGGGCTCCCTTCGCTTGCAATTGTGGCACGATGACTAGGCTGGGCGCGTCCCGCATGTCATCGGTGTTCGGCTTGAAGGTCAATCCCAGGATGGCGATGGTCTTGCCTTTTACGCCGCCGAACGCCTGCTCGATCTTCCGCGCCATCGCCACTTTGCGACGGTCGTTGATGGAGACCACGGCCTCCACGAGACGCGCCGGAGCGCCGCAATCTTGCGCAGTCTGCAGTAGGGCTAGAGTGTCTTTGGGAAAGCACGAACCGCCGAAGCCTGGCCCAGCATGGAGGAACTTGGCGCCAATGCGTCCGTCCAGGCCGATGCCGCGCGCGATGTCCTGAACGTTGGCGCCGACCTTCTCGCACAGGTCGGCCATCTCGTTGATGAAGGTGATCTTGGTGGCTAGGAAAGCGTTGGCTGCGTACTTGATCAGCTCAGAACTTTCGCGGCTGGTGAATACGATCGGCGTCTCGTTCAGATAGAGCGGCCGGTAGATCTCCCGCATCGCCTGGCGGGCGCGGTCGGACTCGCAGCCGACGACGACGCGATCGGGACGGCGGAAATCTTCGATCGCCGAACCCTCGCGCAGGAATTCGGGGTTGGAGGCGACGTCGAAATCGGCCCCGGGCGCGATCTCGCGGATGATACGTTCTACTTCGCGTCCGGTGCCGACCGGCACCGTCGATTTGGTCACCACAATTGTGTAGCCGTCGAGCGCGGCGGCGATTTCGCGCGCGGCTTCGTAGACGAAGGTTAGGTCGGCATGGCCGTCGCCGCGCCGGCTGGGCGTACCCACCGCGATAAAGACCGCGTTGGCGCCCTTGACCGCCGAGCTGATCTCCGTCTCAAATTTGAGCCGCCCGGCCTTGGCGTTGGCCTCTACGACTTGGTCCAGACCAGGCTCGAATATCGGAATCTCACCGCCGCGCAGCGCCGCGATCTTGTCCGCCATCTTGTCGACGCAGATCACGTCATGGCCGAATTCGGAGAAGCACGCGCCCGAAACGAGGCCAACATAGCCAGTACCGATCATCGCGATGCGCATCTCAGCGATCCTCGTCCAGACGGGAGTTCCAAGCGTCGACAGCTAGCACAACGCCGGTAGAATATGAACGATGACCTTGGCGCGCCGGGCGTTGCTTCGACGTGGATGTCGCGACGTGAACAATTCGGGCGCGCTAGAGCTCGGACACCTTCCAAAGTCCCATATACCGGCCTCGCGAGACGACATCGTCCGTGACGATTGCATGTGGTTCGGGAAACCGATAGGGGCGCTTGCGCAGATTGAGGACACGGAAGTCGCCAGACCTTATGTCGCCGTTGATCGCCGTCGAACTGTCCGACGTTGCAAAAAATACCGGGTTCCGCTGCACTTTAGATTCTCGATTACTTTTCTTCCATCGGCGAACGACAGGTGAAACAGCACTTCGCGGCAAATGACCATGTCGGCCCGCGGCATGGCATCGACGGTCGCGTCGAGGCAGAAAAACGTCCGGTCGGGGTAACGCGTCTTGTTCGCCTCGATCACCGAGGGCACGATGTCGATACCGGTGTAGGTCTGCGGCAGATCCATCGACATGATCCAGGTCAGATCGCCGCAGCCAACGTCCAAAATCGATTGTACGCCGATCGCGGAGAATAGCTTCGGCATCTCCGCGCGAAGGTTTTCCGTCGCCCTCAGGCTGGAGCCTTCCCCCGATGCCGGCGCGTCGGAGGCCTTGATCCAGACCTCTTCACGATAGATGCGTGAAAACCGGTCTCTGAGGTTCGGCTCGTCGAGATACCCCGTCTTTTCGCCGCGCCAGTTGCGGACAGTTCTGAGGATCGAGCCCAGACCGTTTCGGTGCAAAAAATGGCGGGCTGCCTCCTTGGCGGATCGGACGAACGACATGACGCGTACTTTCGTTGGATGCGGGGAACGCCTGAATTTTGGCCGGTCCGACAGGGCCCGTCGATGTGCTGCCGGCGCTTGGTCGGTAGGACTTTGTCGACCTACTGGATCGGCGCTGCAACCCCCTACTTAGTGGCATTTCGCGACACTCCGCTTCTTCGAACAAGGCAAATGACGCATGAGCGCCTTCGCGTAGTCGCGGCCGGAAACGGCAACCCAATGATTCGCGAGTTCTCGCAGCTTTGACTTGATCTGGACGACAAGTCCGCGCTGGTCGCGGGCGCCACCGGCTCGTTCGGCAAGTATTTCCAGAAGACTGTCATCCAGCGCTAGGCGCCGCGCCGGGTGATCATCAATTCGTGGGCGCCATTGTCTGCGAGGTGACCAGTGGCGTGAACGAGCAGCGCCTCGACCGGCTGACGCTTGTGGGTCGCGACCGACTGGCGGGCACGCGCGACGACGGCATTCAGACCGCTCTGAGCGCGATCGTCTTGGTGGCGATGCGAAAGGAGGGAGTGTGCTCCGCAAATGTCCTGAGCACGGCTTCCGCTTCGCCATAGCCCGCCGCGGTGTCCGGTGCGCGAAGGCGCGCCACGGTTCACAGTCGATGATCGCGGCGACGTCGACAGGTGGCGCGCGTCGCACCGGTTCGAAATACCATCGGCCCAGCCGAGCTGCACCGTGCCGAAGCCGAGTCCTGCGCATTCGTTCTCGGCAGTCATGCCGCTATCCCGTCAAATGACCGCCAGATATACTGGGTCTGATCCGGGCGCTGGATTCGCGCAAGAGTCGATGATCGAAGTCGAAAACCTCGTCTACGAATATCCCACCGCGCGCGCGCTCAAGGGCGTGTCGCTCAAGGTGCCGGACCGCACCATCACGGCGCTGGTCGGCCCGAACGGCGCCGGCAAGACGACCCTGTTGCGCTGTATCGCGGCGCTGGAAAACCCCTATTCGGGACGGGTCGCGGTCGACGGTCTCGACACGCGGGAAAATCCGCGTGAGATCCATGCACGGATGGGCTATCTGCCGGACTTCTACGGCCTCTACAACGAGCTCACGGTGCGACGCTGCCTTGCCTATGCGGCGCGGTCGCATGGCATCGCGTCGGCTCTGACCGCAGCGGCAGTGCAGAAGGCAGCGGGTCGGGTCGGCTTGATCGATAGGCTCGAGTCCAAGTCCGGGGAATTGTCGCGCGGGCTTCGACAGCGCCTTGGTATTGGCCAAGCGATCGTCCACGAACCCCAGGTCCTCCTGCTCGACGAACCGGCAGCGGGCCTCGATCCGCAAGCGCGACGCGACCTCTCGCAGCTGCTCATCGCCATGCGCGATTCGGGCATGACGCTCGTCGTCTCGTCCCACATCCTGGCTGAGCTTGAGGACTACTGCTCCGAGATGATCATCATCGAGGACGGGCGCATAGCGGGCGGCAAGGCGATCAAGGTGCGCGACGATGCGCGTCCCCGCTACATGGTCGAACTGGCGACGGCGCGCAGTGACCTCAAGGACTTCCTTGTGGCCAAGGGCGCCGATGTGGCAGAGGCGGATCAGAACCACGCCGTCATCCTCTTCACCCGCAATGCAGGCGCGCGGGCGCGGCTGCTACGCGATCTGGTCGGCGCTGGGTTCGAGGTGGTGAGCTTTGCCGAGTCCAGCAAGGCGCTGGAAGATGCGTATTTCTCGGCCATGAGACGGGCACCATGAATCCCGAATTCGAGCGCAATGTCTGGCTCGAGATGACACCGCAGCGCGTGCTGCCGATGGTCGCCGTGCTGGCGCTGATATTCTTCGCCGCTGCCTTGTCGAACGACTATTGGACGCCGTCCTTCGCCGCGTCGTGGCTGTACTACCTCGTCGTCGTCGTGTGGGGCTCGCGCAGCGCCGCGATGAGCGTTGTGGGCGAAATTCGCGACCGCACCTGGGACGGCCAGCGGCTTTCCGCACTCAGTGCGGGCACGATGGCCTGGGGCAAGCTGTTTGGGGCCACGATCTACAACTGGTTTGGCGGCGCGATCTGCCTCGCGCTCATATTGGTCAATGTCGCCACACATGTTGGGCCGGCCACAGCAGCGATTGAGTTCGTCTACTATGTCGGCATTGGCGTGATTGCGCAGGCCGCGGCGCTGCTGGCGAGTTTGATCGCGGTGGGCCGCGGCCAGAGCCATACGCGCTTCGAGATTTTCGTCTACCAGATGGTGGGCATCGTTGCCGCAGTCGGAGTATGGTGGCTGTGGAGCACCGCCGATCCGGTGGCGGCACTTCTGTCGCACAAACCGGCGGTCGATTCTGTCGACTGGTGGGGCTTCAAGGTCGCGGCGCCTGCTTTCCTCCTTCTGTCGCTCGCTCTATTCGCAGGATGGACTCTCGTTGGCTGTTATCGCGAGATGCGGCTGGAATTGAAGATGCGCAATGGTCCTCTGGTATGGCTCGGCTTTCTCATCTTCGCCGGAATCTATTTCGCCGGGTTCGATGCGTGGCTGTCGTCCGACGTGAAGGGATGGGATGCGGTGGCGCTGCGCCTGTTGCTTGCTGGTTCGGTCTTCGCAGGTCTCACCTATGTCATGGTGCTTCTCGAGCCCAAAGATCGTGTTCACTACCGATGGATGGAAGGCCAGCTCCGCCACGGCCACGTCCTCAACGCGCTTTCCGGACTTCAGGCCTGGATGATGAGCTACGCCGCTACCCTTCTGACAACAGCCGCGCTGACGTTCTGGTTGCTGCGTGACCCCGCTGCGGCCGCGACGGGCCAGCCGTTTGTGCTGGCGGGCATGGGCTTTCTGACGCGCGACGTTGCGATCTTCGTGCTGATGCAGACCCTGCCGGGCCGCCGGCGCGGCGACTACGCGGCGTTGGCAATCCTGTTCGCGCTTTACGTGCTGTTGCCGGCAATTGCCATCGGCCTTGATGGCAGATCGCTGCTGTTCCTGTTCTTCCCGCAACTTCCTGCGCCGCAATGGATGGGCGCCATCGCCGCCTGGGCGCAAGGCGCCGTCGTCGCCGGATCGGCAATCGGCCGTCTCGCCTTGACGGAACGCGACGCCAAACCGGTTCCGGCCTAACGGCCAAGGAAGCGCTTGAGGCCGCCATAGTTGGGTTGATCGATGGCGACCTTGTCGCGCGTCGTCTGCGCGAGGTGATCCGAAAATCCTGGCGTGTCGAAGCCGATCTCGCCGCCGCGGATGCGGGCGCAGAGTTCGCGGTTCAGCGCCATCAAATCTCCCTCGTGCCCCAGAAGCCGGGCCAGCCGCGCGCGCTCGGTGTCTGCGGCTTCCGAGCCGTGCTCCAATTCGCGGGCAACGATGCCGAGCGCATTGGCGGCAACACGGGCGTGGAAAGCGGTGTGGCCCTTGAGTTCGGGCATGGCGCGCTGCTCGAGGAAGTCGCGCACCGCGCTCACCAGTTCGAGCATGGAAGGCTGGTCCATCATCTTCAGATCTTTCCCCCAATGATGAGATTGACGAGGTCGATTTCGTTCTCCGACGCGCGCCGCCCGATGGCGGCGCGCTCGACGGAGCGGTCACGCACGAAGCCCTGATACATGCTCATGCACATGACGCCCCATTTGAGCGAGCCGTAGACGATCCAAGTGCGCGCGTCTTCTTCGCTGACCGGCGCGCCGCCGGCCGCTTCGTAGCCGGCGAGCAGATCGGCAAGATCGCCAAAGCCGCCCACGACCTTGTCCTGCACGCCAAAGCGCCAGGCATTGGTGCAGATCCAGCCAATATCTTCGAGCGGATCGCCGATATGGACGAGCTCCCAATCGAGCGCCGCCTCGATGCCGCGCGGCGAGATCAGGAGATTGCCGTGCCGGAAATCGCCATGCACCAGTGCCTGGCGCGGGGCGTCCTGCATGCGCGGTTCGAGCCATTTGAACGCCATCTCGAAGACGGGGTGGGGATAGTCATAGAGGTCATAGGTGTCTCGGTAGCGGCGCAGCTGCATCGGCCCGTCCATCACGGGCAGCACAGCGGTGAGCTCCGGCGTGAGCTCGACGGCATGAATGCGCGCCAGAACCTCGCCGCATTGCCGCGCCAGATCGGGCCGGACCCGATCGAATTCCTCGTCGCGCAGGATCTTGCGCGCGATGGTCTCGCCGGAAAGGCGGTCCATGACATAACCCTGGCCGATGCCATCGGTGGCGCTGAGGACGTAGCGCACGCGTGGCGCCGCCACGCCGGCCGCTCGGGCTGCTTCGATGGCGATGGCTTCGGTCTCCAGCGGCACGGACGTTGAGGTCTCGGTGGCGACGCGCGCGATCCCGCCCGGCGTGCGGCGCAGGATCAGCGGGAGCGTGCCTTGGCTGCAGACGGCGTCGAACGACCAGGTCTCCTGACTGGCGCCGCCAGACAGACGCGTCGTGCCGACGATGGCGGTCAAGCCGGGCAACGCGTCCGATAGCGCATGTTGCAAGGCGAGGACAAAGTCGCTCATCCGAAAATCTTACACCTTGTCGTCACGGAACTTGCAAATGGCCCAAACCCGGACTGGGTCGAATGCGCCGTTGGCGCTGTCGCATGACGCCAACTGGGACGGCGAGTTGAGTATCGATCCGGCAGCCAAATGCAGACGGTTAAGGAGACCCGAGATTGCCGTCTAAGTGGAGATCTTTTTCAGTATCGATTTCAAGTGCGGTGCGATGTCGGGGCGAAGCAGTCCCACGGCGACATTGGCCTGGAGAAAACCAACCTTGTCGCCGCAGTCGTAGCGGTCGCAGGTCGTATTGACCGCATGGAACGGCATGCGCCCGATTAGTCGTGCCATCGAGTCGGTGAGCTGGATTTCGCCGCCGGCACCCTTTTCGCGCCGCTCGAGTTCGATGAAAATTTCCGGCTGAAGAATGTAACGGCCAATGGCTGTGAGGCGCGACGGTGCAGCTTTGGCCCGGGGCTTCTCCACCATGCCCTTGACTTCGACGGCGTTGCCGTGCCGGTCGCCGATCGCGAACACACCGTAGCGATGGAGCTCTTCCAAGGGTTTCTCTTCTGCCGCTATCACGACCCCGCCGCCAACTTGGGTGTAGGCATCGATCATCTGAGACAATGCACCAGGCGTGCCGATCATCAGATCGTCGGGCAAGAGGACCGCAAAAGGTTCGTCGCCGACGAGGTGGCGCGCGCACCAAACCGCGTGACCAAGGCCGAGCGGCTTCTGCTGCCGTGTGAATGCAACAGAACCCGTCTCCGGAAGGCTTTCCAGAAGGCTGTCAAGCTCTTTGGTCTTCTCTCGGGCGGACAGCAGAGTTTCAAGCTCATAAGCGTGGTCGAAATGATCCTCGATGATGTGCTTGCCACGCCCGGTCACGAAGATGAACTGTTCGATGCCGGCTTCCCGCGCCTCTTCGACCGCGTATTGTATGACCGGCTTGTCGACGACTGGCAGCATCTCCTTCGGCACGGCTTTGGTGGCGGGAAGAAAGCGCGTACCCATGCCTGCGATCGGGAATACGGCTTTGCGGACGGATTTGAACTTGGCCATGGATCACCGAATTTGTTGAGACTTTCTGACATGGCGACCGATCTTCGTCCACCGAGCCTGGCTCGGCTTGAAGGGCCCACCCAAGGGGGGCTTTTCGTGGCGCCCTCGAGGGTGCATCGTTGGCAGCACGCCATTGCGGGAGGCCAAATGCCCTATGTCGAAGGCCGCGTCGTCCACGATGCTGATTCGCATCTAATGGAGTTGCCCGACAGTTTAGACGCCTACTTCGATCCGAGGTTTCGGGCGGCCTATGATGAGCTCCCCAAGCTGCGGAAAAATTCCCGCAATGCCGACTGGGTGAAGAAGGCGCAGGCGCAACACGACAATGACGATTTTCGGTCCGGCGCCGACGCCAACGTCTTGCTGCGCAAAAACTACGAGGCGCACGGCTCGTTTAGGCGCGAAGACCGCCCGCGGACGCTCGACAATCTGGGCTTCGCCAGTCAACTCATCTTCACGACCTGGTGCTTAGGCAATTTCGGACTGGACGAGAGTGGCCCGGTGGACCTCGCCTATGCCGCTGCTCAAGCGCACAATCGCATGATGGTGGATTTCTGTTCTGTCGACCGGCGGTTCCTCGGCACCGGCTATGTACCGTTGGTCGAATTCGACTTGGCTAAGACGGCAGCGCGCGAAGCTATCGACCTCGGTTGCAAGGCGCTTCTTGTCCCCTCGAAGCCACCCATGGGTCATTCGCCGAGCCATATCGGGCACGATCCGATCTGGGCCATGGCG
>DATEZM010000108.1:0-3113 GCA_035255625.1 Rhizomicrobium sp.
GGCACTGCCGATCGGCGGACTGAAGGAGAAGCTGCTTGCAGCGCTCCGGGCCGGCATCAAGACGGTTGTCATTCCGCAGGAGAACGAGAAGGACCTGGCCGAGGTGCCGGACAATGTGAAGTCCGGCCTCACCATCGTTCCCGTCTCCACCGTGGGCGACGTCCTCAAGATCGCACTCGTGCGCCAGCCCGAGCCGATCAACTGGATCGAGACCGAGGCGGTCCCGCCGCCGACCGTCTCGCCGGACAACGACGCGGTCGTCACGCACTAACCGTCGGAGTTGAATGAGCGGGTGGGCGGGGCAGGTCGCTCCGCCTGCACCGCTTTCTGCGGTTTTTAGTCGTGCCGGCCCACGTCGCCTGGTTGGGCCGGCATTCCGCTGGGGAAAAGCCTCCTATTTCCCCCGATTTCAGAAGAAAGCCGCTGATTCCTTGGGTTTTTCGTTTGGACCGCGCGCCGAAGGGCCATAAAGTCGGGCTCTTGGAGCGAATCGCGCAAAGGAGCCGTCGCCGTGAACAAGAACGACCTTATCCAGAAATTGTCCGAGCAAACTGGACTGGACAAGAACACCTCGGCCAAGGCCGTTGATGGCGTGTTCGATCTGATCGCGGCCACCCTCAAGTCCGGAGACGAGGTCCGGCTGACCGGCTTCGGCGTCTTCGTTGTCGCTTCCCGCGCCGGCGGCAAGGGCCGCAACCCGCAGACGGGCGAGGAAATCACGATCAAGCCGTCCAAGCAGCCGCGCTTTCGCCCCGGCAAGCAGCTCAAGGATTCGCTGAACCAATAGTTCCCATCAGGCGTGGAACAGGGCGCTGACGGATTCCCCGTCATGGATGCGCCGCATCGCCTCGGCCAGCGGCCGGGCGATGGAAAGCACCGTGAGCTTGCTTCCGCGTTTCTCCGGCGGAACCGGCACGGTGTTGGTGCAGACTATTTCCGCGACATCGGGTTGATCGCTCAGGCGCTGCGCCGCACCGGCCGCGAACAGCCCGTGCGTGCAGGCGATGCGCACCGATTTGACGTTGTGCTCGCGCAGACGTTGCAACAGCTCGATGGTCGTGGTGCCCCGCGCGATCTCGTCGTCGAGCACGATCACGTCCTTGCCTGTCACCTCGCCGATGACCGGCCCGATGCGGACTTCGTGATCGGAGATGCGCTGCTTGGCGGCGACCGCCATCGGCACCTTCAGGAGCCGTGCGAAGGCCGCCGTATCCTTGGCGTTGCCGAGATCGGGCGATACGGCGACCGCGTTTGACAGGTCGTAGTTGCGAAAATGGCCAGCCAGCTCGTGCAGAGCATGAAGATGGTCCACCGGAATCGAGAAAAAGCCATGCACCTGCGGCGAATGCATCGCCATGGTCAGAACGCGATTGGCGCCGGCCGTGACCAGAAGGTCCGCGACCAGCCGACCGCCGATCGAGATGCGCGGCGCGTCCTTCTTGTCGGAGCGCGAATAGGCATAGAACGGCATTACCAGCGTGATGCGCGATGCCGAGGCGCCGCGCGCCGCGTCCAGCATCAGGAGCGCCTCGACCAGATGCTCCTGCACCGGCGCGACCAGCGGCTGGATGATGAACACGTCGCGCTCGCGGCAATTGGATTCGAGTTGCACCTCGAGGCAGTCATTGGCGAATCGCATGACCTTCGAGGGGCTGAGAGGTACCTCAAGATGGTGGCAAATCTCGGCCGCAAGCTCGGGATGGGCCGTTCCGCTGAAGACGGTGATCTCTTTCATGGGAGATGCTCCATGCGGCCGCGTGCGTCTTATCCACGGTTTGGCACGCTTCGCCCATGCGGCTCAGCGCCGCCAGGGCGCCAGGACGGTATGAGAGGGAACGGCAGTCGGCGATGCTCGGCGCGTGGCGAGAAAGCCGCGTTTGCGCAGCCGCCGCAGCGCTGCCTGGACGGACGATTTGGAAAGCCCGGTCTCCACCGCCAGCGTCGAGAGGCTGGTCTGCACGCGGCCTCCGGGTCCGCCGCAGGCATGCCAGAGTTTGATATAGACCGCGAAGGCCGAGGGCGCCCTGTCATGCGCGACGAGGTCGGGCATCAGGGTCTCAACGATGTAGTCGTCCAGCAGTGCTCTACGAACCATCACTATAGTATCTACTGGGATGCTTGCCCGGGCAAGCGCTGCGATTCTAGTTTTCGCGCATCGCAAAGCCGGGAGCCAAAGATGATCACGCAACTCAAATTCATGTCGATCCCGGTGAAGGATCAGCAGCGCGCGCTGAAGTTCTATACCGAGAAGCTCGGTTTCAAGATTGCGACCGACCAGGAAATGGGGCCCGGCGCCAAGCAGCGCTGGATTGAGCTGCGCATCGGCAAGGCGGAGACCCGCGTCGTCCTCTTCACCATGGACGGTGAGGACGGCAGGGTGGGCACGCGGATGAACTGCTCGATCGCCTGCGACGACATCGAGGCGACGTACCGCCAGCTCAGCGAACGCGGCGTCGAATTCGAAGGTCTGCCTCAAAAACAGCCCTGGGGCCACTTCGCCATCATGAAGGACTCGGAAGGCAACAGTTTCGTACTGAGCAGCGAGTGAGTCCGATTGAATTCACTTGCCGCGCCTGATCGCATCGGTTGGCGGCTCCGGTTTGCCGCGCATGACCAGCACCTGATAAGCGACGGCATCCCATGCATTGTGGATGCCGTCGAACAGCAGGATGAGCGACGCGAGACCGATCCCGAACAGAGCCAGCTCAAAGCGCGAGAGAGCGAGGAAGCCAGATAGCGTCAGGACGCCGTATGCGAAAAACGGCAAGACGACGTGGAAGATTCGATCCTCGTTGTCCATGTTATAAACGTTCTGACGGCGCATGCGCCGCACCAGCACGCACATATAGATCAGCCCGCAGACGCCTATCGCGCCGCACACCGAGGTGGCGACGACCGCCGCGGGCCACGGCACCCGCACCAGCGCTGCCACGAGCAGACAGGCCGCGAAATGCGTCACCGTCGGCGTGGCGAACGAGCGGCCGGCCTCGGCGAGCGTCGGCGAGGGCCGATCCGCCATTAGCGTCATCACGACGAATTGCAGGCCGATCAGCGCGCCCGCGGCAGGGCCGACGATGATGTAAAAGCTGTCCCACGCGCTCAACACGGACAAC
>DATEZM010000109.1:0-2116 GCA_035255625.1 Rhizomicrobium sp.
AGCCTGCCCTCGCTGGCAGCATCCAAGAGACGCGCGTGCCGACCAAAAGATACGCAAGTGAAACGGTCACGCAAAACAAAAAGGTCAGTAATCCACGGACAGTGGCGCCGCCCCTGAAGGGCTATTGCTCAAATGCCGTACGGGTTAGGAGCGGCCCACTGCTTTTTGTGTCGGGCCAGGTCGCGCTCGATAGAGCGGGCGAGATTGTGGGGAAGGACAATCTTCGAGCGCAACCCGTTCAAACGCTCGAGAACATCCGCGCTATTCTCGTCGCCAACAAGGCGGACATGAAGGACGTCGTGCAAATTACAGTCTACGTAACCGATATTCGGGGCCATGAGATCGCCGACATTCGACTGAAATATTTTCGTAAAGACGGTCCAACCAGCGTCATCGTGCAGGTCTCCAAGCTGGCATTGCCCGAACTGGAGATTGAAATCTCGGCCATAGCGGCGGTCTGAGCATTTTTGGCCCATGCCGGTTGAACCAACCGCTCATGGGCACACCCCAAGCGACCGTCAACGCCTTGGGGCGCACGTGCTCTTTTAAATAACGGCGTTCCTGAGCACGCCAATTGATTGGATTTCACATTCGATCTGGTCGCCAGGAAGGCAATAGCGAGTCGCGGCGATAAGGCCTAGCTTTGGTCGCCACTGACCTCCGAGCTCGTGATCGACAGACCACGCGGTGCCTGCCGGCGTGCCGGTGATGATCATCATACCGGGCCTTAGTGTAAAATTTATCGAGAAGAAGTGGATTAGATCTGCGCAGGTCCAGATCATATTTCTTGTTAGTACTGTCCGGTTAACTTGAGAGGTATTGGTCAGGAAGCCAATGGCGGCGGGGCTTTTCGGGTGACAAAGGGCGTCTCCGACTTGAATCGGAAATGGCGGTTTGCACTAGCGTTCCGGGTTTCGCCACCCCGGAGTCGCCATGTACCTCGGCAAGACCCTGTTTGCGCAGATCATGGACTTCCTGCCGTGGAAGACCTTCCATCGCATCGTCGATCGATACAGCGGCGATTACCGGACGCGCAGCCTCAGTTGCGCCGAGCAGTTTCGCGTCATGGCCTTTGCGCAACTGACCTACCGCGAAAGCTTGCGCGATATCGAAGTGTGTCTGGCGGCTCAAGCCGGTAAGCTTTACCACATGGGCATTGGCGCGGCAGTCGCTCGCTCGACGCTGGCCGATGCCAACGAGTCGCGCGACTGGCGCATCTACTTCGAGTTGGCTCAACGCCTGATCATCAAGGCCCGCGCGCTCTACGTCGACGAGGACTTCGGCGTAGAACTAGCTAATACCGTGTATGCCCTCGATGCCACGACCATCGATCTGTGCCTGTCGATGTTCCCGTGGGCGCCGTTTCGCTCCACCAAGGCGGCCGTGAAGTTGCACACGCTGCTCGATCTGCGGGGATCGATCCCCACCTTCATCCACATCTCCGACGGCAAGATGCACGACGTCAATGTGCTGGACCTGCTGCTTATCGAGGCCGGCGCCTTCTACATCATGGATCGGGGTTACCTGGACTTCGAGCGGCTCTATGCGCTCGATCAGGTGGGAGGCTTCTTCGTCACGCGCGCCAAGCAAAACCTCGATGCACGGCGCTTGTATTCGGCGCCGGTGGATCGCGACACGGGACTCATCTGCGACCAGACCATCGCCCTTAACGGCTTCTATGCCGCCAAGCACTACCCAGGCCAACTGCGACGCATCCGCTATCGCGATCCCGAGACCGGCAAGAACTTGGTGTTCCTGACCAACCAGTTTGCCTTGCCAGCACCGACCATCTGCGCCCTGTACCGGTGCCGATGGCAGGTGGAACTGTTCTTCAAGTGGATCAAGCAGCACCTGCGCATCAAGCGCTTCTACGGCACCTCCGAGAACGCTGTGCGGACGCAAATTTGGATCGCCATCAGCGTCTATGTCCTGGTGGCGATCATCAAGAAGCAACTTCGATTGGACGTGTCCCTGCATGCGCTGCTACAGATATTGTCATTGACGCTCTTCGAGAAATTGCCACTGAAACAAGCTGTTGCCAGCATAGAGCCGTTCCCAAACAACCAAACATTTCATAGTCAACTGAATCTATTCGAGTTTTAACCGGACACTACTG
>DATEZM010000110.1:0-2130 GCA_035255625.1 Rhizomicrobium sp.
CATGGGGCTGGGGCTGGCGCTTAGCGGCGTGTCGAATTCCGGTCATGACGTCGGAGGTTTCGACGGACCGAGGCCCGATGCGGAGCTGTTCGTACGCTGGGTTGGCTTCGGGATATTCCTGCCGCGCTTCTCGATCCATTCATGGAACGCAGACCGCACGGCCAACGAGCCCTGGATGCACCCGGAGGTGACGCCCGCGGTGCGCGATTTGATCAAATTCCGTTATCGGCTGCTGCCCCATCTCTACGATCTGATGGTGCGTCATGCGCAGCACTACGAGCCGATCGCGCGGCCGACCTTTTATGACTTCCCGGATGACCCGCGTTGCTTCGAAGAAAACGACGACATGCTGCTTGGTGAGGCACTGCTGGTGGCGGCCCTTGTGGAGCAAGGCGCTGTGACGCGCGATGTCTATTTGCCGAAGGGCACACATTGGTTCGACTGGTGGACCGGAGAGGCCCTCGAGGGTGGGCAAGTGGTGACGCGGCCGGCTCCTTACGACCGGCCTCCGCTTTTCGCCCGCGAAGGGAGCGTCATTGCCCTCAATGTCGCCGAACAGCATTTCGCGAAGCGCGCCGACAAGCGAGCCTTTGCGGTGTTTCCAGTGGCGCAAGGCACCTTCACAGCGGAGATCGCTGACGGCGATGGCGAAAGTGTCGCGGTGGCGGATCGGATATGGCGCATCCGGGTGAGGTGCGACACGAACGTCATCGAGGTCGTGGGCGCCGACGACTCGGAGATCATCCTGCCCGCCGGTGAGACGCGTCGCCTCATCGTCCCGCGTTGACTGACCCAACGGTACGCCGCTTAATTTTCCCCCGACACCGGAGACTCCGCATGAACAGCCCGACGAGCGATGCCGCCATGCCGTTGACGGCCGCCGGCCCCCATCGCTGGACGACTCACGCCGGTCCGGAATGGAGCAACCCCGGTGGCGGCCTCTGGGGCGGTTACGCCATCGGCCTTGCCATCCGCGTGCTCGACGCCGAGCCTTCCGCCGTCGGCGAAGCGCTCTCGCTGACGCTCACCTACGCCGCGGCGCTCCCGTCCGGCGCGCTCGGCGTGCGCACCCGCTGCATCCGTCAGGGTGGCTCGATCGGCGTGTGGGAGGTCGAGATTCTGTCCGCCGGCTCGGAGCAGGTCGGCGTCCACGCCATCGTCACCATGGCCAAGCGTCCCGTCACGCCGCCCTTCGAATTCGCCCTGATGCCTGATGCGGCCGATCCGGAATCGCTGCCCAAGCTCGAATTCGGCGAACCGTCGCAGCACTACGGCGCTTCTGCCTTCGAACGCCGCATGCTGGACGGTTTCCCGCCCGAAGCCGGCGGCACGAACGCTCGCTCGCTCGCCTGGGTCAAATCCCGGCGCGGCCCGATGGACAAGGCGATGCTCGGCATGGTGACGGATTTTTCGCCGCCCCGGTCGATGTACGCGCTCGGCCGCAGCATCAACACAACCACGCTGACGCTCACGGTCTATCTCCACGCGACCGAGGAAGAACTCGCCGGCATCGGTGACGACTACATCCTCATCGAATGTGATGGCCGTGTCGGCAGCCGGGGCGCATCCGACGAACGCTCCAGCTATTGGAGCCGCAGCGGCAAGCTGCTTGCCACCAGCGAGCAACTGGCTTGGTACCGCGAGCGGCCGACGGCTTAGCCGTAGCCGAGATCGCCCAGCCACTCCTGGAACTGCTCGATCCAGCGGTCCGACGGAAAGCCCTGCTTCACCATGCCGAAACCGTGCTGCCCGCGCCGGTAGATGTGGAGCTCGGCCGGGCGGCCGGCATCCGTCCAATCGGAATAAAGCCCCTCGATCACGCGATAGAGGAGCAGGTCGTCCTGCGCGATGCAGGTGAAGAGCGGCGGAGCATCCGCTGGCACCGGCCGCCCCAATGTCTCGCCGCCATAGATTGCGCCGACGAAGGCCGGTGTCGCAGCCCGCGGCTCCATCGCGACATCGACCACCAGAAACGCACCGGCGGAGAAGCCGATCATCCCGATCTTGTCTGGATTGACGTCCCACTCCCTTGCCCGCTGCCGGACGATTTCGAGCGCGCGCCGTCCGTCATCGGCGGCGGCCGCGCGCGCGTCGCGGATCGACTCCGGTGGCACGATGTCCCCCATGGCG
>DATEZM010000111.1:0-2923 GCA_035255625.1 Rhizomicrobium sp.
CGCGACGGCGATCCGCGCGCGATCGCGCTGCTGGAGGTGCTCGCAGGCATCGGTGTCGATCGGCGGCTGGTGGAAGAGATCCCGGCGCGCATCCGCGAGGCGACGGGCGCCTTCGTCAATATCGACTATGCGCTGGCGGTGATGCGCCGCGCGCTTGGCCTGCCGCCGGGCTGCGAAACCACAATCTTCGCGATGTCGCGGCTCGTCGGCTGGGTCGCGCATGCGAGCGAGCAACTGGAGAGCAAGAAGCTCATCCGCCCCCGTTCGCGCTATGTCGGCCCGTCGCCCGCGCCGCTGCGCAGGCGGTGAATGTTCACGCGATCAGACGATAAACACTGGTTTCACGAATCTCGCGATCCTCGAGATCGCGTGTCGTCTGGACGCGAAAGGTGTCGAGTCTCTCGACGCCACTTTTGGGGAAATAGCTTCGCCCTGGATCACCCAACAACACCGTCGCGCCCTGCGCCGCGCGATCGGTCAACCATGCCAGCAATCGTTCCGCCAGCGGCCGCTCGTAACACATGTCGCCGACCAGGATCGTGCGCCAGTTCCCGTCCGAGCCGATCAGGTCGTCTGTCGTCGCGCTCACGATGGCGCTGTTGGCCGCAGCGTTCAGCCTGATCGCGGCGTTCGCGAAACCATCGATGTCGGCCGCCGTCACGCGCTCCGCGCCGGCTTTTGCTGCAGCAATCGCGACAAGCCCGGAACCCGATCCGAAATCGAGCACCCGCTTGCCGCGCACAAGATCCGGATGGTCGAGCACATAGCGCGCCAGCGCCTGTCCGCCGGCCCAGGCGAACGCCCAATAGGGCGGCGGCACGCCCTGCGCCGCGAGTTCTTCCTCCGTCAGCTGCCACAGCGGCACGACCTCGGTAGCGAGATGCAATTTGATCTCGGGCACCAGCGGCGGAGCAACCAAAGCTGTGTTGGCTCGAATGAAAGCGGCGGGCTCGCTCACGCCGCCTGCGCGGCGACGGGTTCCGGCACGCTGGTCGCCATGCGGAGCACGGCCAGATAGTTGGGCTGTATCTCCATCTTGTTGCCCAGCCCTTTGGCGAGCAGCAGCGCGTGCAGCTTCGGCAGATTGTAACAGGGCACATGGAACAGCAGATGGTGATCGACGTGGTAGTTCACCCAATAGGGCGCCACCAGCGCGCGCACCCACCACGAGGCATAGGTGGTGCGCGCGTTGCGGAAGACGTCGTCATGGTCGGGAACGACCGCGTGCTCGGCAATGTTGCGAACGCGGGTGATCGCCATGTGCCAGGTGATGTTGGGCAGCACCCAGAACATCAGGAAATAGTGCGGCTTGCCGAACGCCGTCATCAGCGCCAGCACGATGAGCTGCACCAGATATTGCCGCCCGATCCGGTCCCAGAAACCCTTCGCGCGCACCGCGAACGGCTCGCCGGGCTTGCCGAGCGAGCGCAGGAACTGCGCCTTCCTCTGTTTGTAACCAGTCTGGCCGGTGAGATCGCGGATCATCTTGCGCCGGAAACTCGACCGCGTGATCGGGAATTTCGCCGACAGGCCGAGGTCGGGATCGTCCGGCTGCTGCGTGCGGCGGTGATGCACGAGGTGATAGTGCCGATAGGAGATCAGATCGCCCATCGTCGGATAGGCGCAGAGCCACTGGCCCACCCATTCGTTCAGCCAGCGCGTCTGCATCAATACGCCATGCGCCGCATCATGCATCAGGATGGCAAGCCCGAGCTGCCGGCTTCCGATCAGGATCACCGCGGCGATGAAGGTCAGCGGATTGGGCCAGATCGCGTAGAGCGCCATCGCGGCGCCGATCACCACCCAGGCATGGATCACGCACAGCAGGCCCGTCACATCGGAGCGCACACGCACCTGTGCCATCTCTTGCGGCGTGAACACCTCTGTCGGATCGAAGCGCTGAACGTTCATGGTGCAATTATAGGCCGTTCGGCTCCCTTGCGAAGCCCCGGTTCCGCAGCGTTAGGCGGATCACCAGATCCAGCTGGAAAGCACAAAAGCCAGCGCGATCAGCGCGCCCGCTTCGCGGTTGGCGCGGAACAGTTTCAGGCAGCGCGCCGGATCGTCGATCTTCAGCGTGTGATACTGCCACAGGAAATGCGCCCCCGCCGCCAGCATGACGAAGCCGAATGGCCATCCGGCATGCTCGGCGAAACCGGCGCCAAGGATCAGCGCGAACGCCATGGCATAGAAACCGAGCACAAAATCGCGCGCTCTCGCCCCGAACAGACGCGCGGTCGATTTCACGCCGATCAGTGCATCATCGTCCTTGTCCTGCAAGGCATAGATCGTGTCGTAGCCGAGCGTCCAGAAAAACAGTCCCGCATAGAGCATCGCGTCGGCGGCATCGATCGCGCCGGTCTGGGCGGCGAAGCCGAGCAGGGCACCCCAGTTGAAGGTGAGTCCGAGCCACGCCTGCGGCCACCAGGTGATCCGCTTCATGAACGGGTAAGCTGCGATCAGCAGGAGCGACGCCGCGCCGGTCTCGATGGCAAACAGGTTGAGCTGGATGAGGATCGCAAATCCCGCCGCGAGCTGGGCAGCGAGAAACAGCCAGGCCTGCCGCACCGTGACGGCGCCGGACGGAATGGGCCGCGCCCGTGTGCGCGCCACCTTGGCATCGATATCGCGGTCGACGATGTCGTTATAGGTGCAGCCGGCACCGCGCATCACGACCGAACCTACGGCGAACAGGATGAGAAGGTAGACGTCGTGCCAGGAGGCGAGCGGCCTCTCGCTCGCGATGGCGCCGAGTGCCAGCCCGAACACGCAGGGCCAAAACAGCAGCCAGGCCGGGGACAGCCGGTCGAGCCGCATCAATTGCAGGAACGGCCGAGCCTTGGGCGGCGCCCGGTCGACCCAATTCGCGGCGTCGGCGTCGGCGGGGCCGGCAGTTGTTTGCTCCATGGCGGGCACACTACAA
>DATEZM010000112.1:0-2681 GCA_035255625.1 Rhizomicrobium sp.
TATGGCAGCACGCTGGGCGGGCTGATGGCGCGGGACCACATCGATCCGGACGCCTATCACGACGCGATCAACGACATCGAGGCGCTCGACCTGAAGCCGGACGCAGCACTGCGGCACGGGCTGGAGCGGCTACCGGGGCGCCGCTTCGTCTTCACCAACAATTGCGGCCGCTTCGCCCATACTGTGCTCACCCGGCTGGGCGTCGACGATCTGTTTCACGCCGTCGTGGACGCCAGGGCGATGAACTTCGTGCCCAAGCCGCAGCCCGGCGCCTATGCCGCACTTCTGGCGCAAGGCAGGTTCGACCCCAAGCGCACCGCCCTGTTCGACGACAGCCCGCGCAACCTGGTGCCGGCGCGCGCGCTGGGCATGACGACGGTGTGGTACAATGACGGTCTCGGCCAATCGACCTGGCGCATTGACGATCCCGCCCTTCACATAGACTACGAGACCGATCATCTTCCGAGCTTCTTGAACTCTATCAGGATCTGAACGCCATGGCCCAGGAACTCGCGCGCATCATCGACGCGGCGTGGGAAGCGCGCGATACGCTGAACGCCGGCACGCAGGGGTCGGTGCGCGAGGCCGTCGAGGCCGCGCTGGACGATTTGGATGCCGGACGGGCGTGCGTCGCCGAGAAGCTGGGCGGTGAATGGATCATCCACCAATGGCTCAAGAAGGCGGTGCTGCTGTCCTTCCGGCTGAACGCGATGAAGCTGATCGAAGGTGCGCCGGGCGACGCGTCGTGGTGGGACAAGGTCGACTCCAAATTCGCCGGCTGGGACGCGGCGCGCTTTTTCGACGCCGGATTCCGCGCCGTGCCGGGCGCCGTCGTCCGGCGTTCCGCTTTCATCGCCAAAGGCGCGATACTGATGCCGTCCTTCGTCAATGTCGGTGCCTATGTCGGCGAGAACACAATGGTCGACACCTGGGCGACGGTCGGCTCCTGCGCCCGGGTCGGTGCCAATTGCCATATCTCGGGCGGCGCCGGGATTGGCGGTGTGCTCGAGCCGCTGCAGGCCGTGCCCACAATCATCGAGGACAATTGCTTCATCGGCGCGCGCAGCGAAGTGGCCGAGGGCGTGATCGTCGGCGAGGGCTCGGTGCTGGCAATGGGCACGTTCCTGACCGCGACGACCAAAATCGTCGATCGTCACACGGGCGAGATCATCACCGGCCGCGTGCCGCCCTATTCCGTCGTGGTGCCGGGATCGCTCGGCGGTGCGCCCGGCAAGCCCGCGCTCTATTGCGGCGTCATCATCAAGACGGTCGACGCCCGCACACGATCGAAAACTTCGATTAATGAGTTGCTCAGGGATTGACGCAGCGCAGCACATGTTTTCGGTCTGCCGCTTCGTTGCTCGAGCCCCATTAACCCTTCCCGCAGCGCGCGTAACGCGCGATAGTCGCGCCGGATCGGGCGGGGGGCAGCAAATGGGTCTCGGACATTACCTTTTCGGTTTCAGCGGGCGCATCAATCGCGCCAAGCAATGGGCCGTGCTGCTGGTTGGCTTGGCGATTGCGATCCTGTTCGGCGTGCTGTTCGGCTTCACGATCGGTTCCGCGCCCCTCGTCGCCATCGCGCAACACAAGAGTACCATCGCTGCCCTCATCGCCTCGCCGCAGGCGCATACCTTCGCCGTCGGCGCCGGCCTGCTTTATCTGCTCGCTTTCTATGTCAATCTGGCGGTCGCGACCAAGCGGCTGCACGACCGCAACAAAAGCGCGTGGTGGTTGCTGTTGTTCTTTGCACTGCCGCTTATCCTGGACATCCCGGCGTTCCGGTTCATGCCGATGCAATTCGCGTATGTTGCGGACGTCATGCGGACGGTGCGCGAGCACCTGCCTCCGCCGCCTCAGCTGGCCGAGCCGCCGGCCGTGATTATCGGCCGTGGTGCGGCAACGATTATCGGGCTGTGGGCCTTCGTCGAACTCTATTGCCTGCGCGGCACGGTCGGCGACAACCGCTTCGGGCCCGATCCGCTTGCCGGCCGGGACTAGCGCATCGCTTGATTGACGCTTGAAGAGCGCGCGCGTACATCGCGGGCGATGATCGATCCCGTCGCGCTGGCCCAAGCCCTGATCCGTTGCCGCTCCGTCACGCCGGAGGATGGCGGCGCGATCGGCGTTCTCGAAGCCGCGCTGGAGCCGCTCGGTTTCGCCTGCCAGCGACTGCGCTTCCAGGCCGAGGGCACAGAGCCAGTCGAGAACCTCTATGCCAGGATCGGCACGCAGGGGCCGAATTTCTGCTTCGCCGGCCATACCGACGTGGTGCCGCCGGGCTCCCCCACGTTGTGGCGCCACGATCCCTTCGCGGCCGAGATCGCGAGCGGCACGCTCTATGGCCGCGGCGCCGTCGACATGAAGACGGCCGTCGCCTGTTTCGCCGCCGCCGCGTCGCGATTCCTGGAAAAGGGAAAGCCTTATGGCTCAATCAGCCTGCTCATCACCGGCGACGAGGAAGGACCGACCAACATCAACGGCACCAAGCGCGTGCTGGCCTGGCTCAAGGAGCAGGACGAGCGGCTGAGCCATTGCATCGTCGGCGAACCGACGGCGACGGCAGCGACCGGTGATGTACTGAAGATCGGGCGGCGCGGCACGATGAATGTGCGGCTGACCGTCACCGGCATGCAGGGTCACGCTGCCTATCCCGCGAAAGCGAAGAATCCGATTCCGGC
>DATEZM010000113.1:0-4535 GCA_035255625.1 Rhizomicrobium sp.
CGCGTAGGCATTGACCGAGCCCGGATCGTATAATCCGCCGAAGTCCGCGACCTTTCCCAAGCATCTTTGCCGAACCAAATTGCGGTCCCAACAATCCAATCCTGTAACGCTCGCAGAAATGCGCGATTCAATTCGGTTTGCCGCATCGGCCCCGGGGGCCTCGCCCAGGCCGGCTAAACCGTCGGCCGTTTCAACCTCGACGATTGTGCGTGTGGCGCCTTTCGTCGAACCGCCCGACCATGCCGCATTGCGCGTGTGGGGGACGTTTACGACATGAGCAACGATTCGCTTTATCCGCGCGTCCACCTTTGGTCCCACACGCTATCGCGGCGCCATCCTGATCGCGCCATCGAGGCGGACGCATTCGCCGTTGAAATAGGGGTTCGACAGCATCTCGAGCGCGAGGCTCGCATATTCCGGCGGATTGCCGAGACGCGGCGGGAACGGCACCTGTGCGCCGAGCGCAGCCTTCACCTGCTCCGGCGCAGCCCCCAGCAGCGGCGTGTTGAAGAGGCCCGGCATGATCGTGTTGCAGCGGATGCCTTCCTGCGCGAGATCGCGCGCCACCACCAGCGTGACGCCGTTGATGCCGGCCTTCGACGCCGTATAGGCCGCCTGGCCGATCTGGCCGTCCTGCGCGGCGACGGACGCCGTATTGACGATCGCGCCGCGCTCGCCGCCGGCCAGTGGCTCGAGGCTCAGCATGCCCTGCGCCGAGATCGCGATGCAGCGATAGGTACCGACCAGGTTGATCTGGATGATGAAGTTGAACGCGTCGGTCGGGAAGCGGCGCGTCTCGCCCGTCTTCTTGTCGCGGCTCGCGGTCTTGATCGCGTTGCCGGTGCCAGCGCAATTGACGAGCACGCGCTCCTGCCCGTTGGCGGCACGCGCCTTCTCGAACGCCGCGAGCACGCTCGCCTCGTCGGTGACATTGGCCTCGCAGAACACCGCGCCAATTTCGGACGCCAGCGCCTCGCCCTTGGCCTTGTTCATGTCGAGCAGCGCGACCTTGACGCCCTTGGCGCGCAACGCCCGCGCAGTGGCTTCGCCGAGACCCGAGGCGCCGCCGGTGATCACCGCCGAAATCGAAGAATTGAGTTCCATAAGAGATGCCCTTCTGCGTTAGCCGGGCGGACTCTTAGACCGCCGCGCGAACGGGTGCAAAGTCTGCCGCTAGGGCAGCAAAATCATCTGCGTCTGGGTCACCACGGCGACCAGCTTGCCGTCTTCGCGCGTGATGCGCGTGGTCCACACTGAGGTGCGCTTGCCGACATGCATCGGCGTCGCCTCGCCGATGACGGTCGAGCCCTCCTTAGCCGCGCCGATGAAATTGGTCTTGCTCTCGATCGTCGTGGTGTTGGCCTCGCGCGGCATGTTGAGCACCGCACCGATCGCGCCCAGCGCATCGGCGAACGCCATGATCGCGCCGCCATGCATGATGTGGCCGGCGGTGCACAGATCCGGTCGGACCACGATCTGCGCCCGCACCACGTGCGGTTCGGCGCTCAAAACTTCGACGCCCATCAGGGTCGGAAAAGGCTGGTTCGCCAGGATTCGCTTGCCGATCTCCATGACACCCCTTTTTTCGCCATCATCGAAGGGCGATATACTAGCGCGATGACAAGCGAAACGCCCCCCATGACGTCTATTGTCAAGCTTCCGGTGCCGATGCCGCGCGACGAGAAGATCGTCGAGCGCGGCTTCTGGAAGAAGTTGCGCCGCGTCGCCGGCCGCATCCCCTTCGCCGAGGATGCCGCGGCGGCCTATTTCTGCGCCATGGACCCGAAGACGCCGCCCAAGGTGCGCGCCATCCTGTTCGCGGCACTCGCCTATTTCGTCCTGCCGTTCGATCTTATCCCGAGCTTCATCATCGTCCTCATCGGCTTCACCAGCGACGCGGCGGTCATCGCCCTGGCGCTCAGCGTCGTGGGCGCCAATATCACTGAAGAGCATCGTGCCAAGGCCCGCGCCGCGCTGGACATCGCGCCGCCCGCCTGATCAAAAAAACGATGTCATGGCCCGCGACGGCGGACCATGACGGCAACAATGAACGGATCGAAAAGCGCCCTAACGTGCCGCCAAGATCGAGGCGTGCAGCTGGTCGGCGGTCGACTGCTCGGTCAGGCCGACGAACTGGATGCCGATGCCGTCGGCATGGTGACGCGCGACGCGGCCGGCGAGCTGGCCGATCAGGACGAACTCCCCGATATGCGGGCGAACCGTGGTCTTGATCGAAACGCCGGTCGGCGACAGGTCGGCCACCTCGCACTTGACGACGGTGCCGTCGCAACGGGTGAATTGCGCCGCGCTATTGGTGGGCGTGCGGTCGTGGGCGCGCATCATCGAGGGGTCGTCGACCAGCGATCTGTTGAGGAACAGGGTCAGTTGCTCGGCGATCTTCTCGCGCTTGGGTTGGGTCGCATTGAAACGCATGCCGAAGATGGAGCCGTCGCGCCGCGTCACCATGCCCTCGAAACGGCCGAAACCGTCGGCGTACAGGACGATGTGCGTGCCATTCTCGGGCGTAAATTCGCATTCCACCGAGGCGCCGCCGGGCGACATATCCACGACCTTGCAGGCCGCTTCATGGCTGGTCTCGGGGATGAAAAACCGGCCCGCGAGATTGACGCGCACCCGGCGGAAGCGGCGGCGCTCCGCCTTGGCTTTCGCCAGGACGGGATCCTCGGTCCGCTTCAACAGGGGGTGCCCCATGGCCCGTCGCTCCAGCCTTTCAAATCGCCCATAGTTTCACGCAGTAGCATCAATAGAAGGTTACCGCCGCCACAACTTGGTGAGGATAACGAGGCCCACCGCCCGTCTGGCGCTTAACCTTGTGCAGGGCGCGCGCTATAGATGGGTGCGGATATTCCGGCCATGTCCGGGGGAAATCATGCTCAGCGTACTTCGCACCGTTAACCGGTTCGCCGGCGTCGCACTCTTCGGCCTTGCACTTTGCGGCTGTGCCAGCACCTCTTCGCTCGACCAGCTTGCATCCACCACCCCCACCGGTTCCGCGTTCGCACAGCAGCTTTTCAAGAACTATTCGTACCTCGCCAACTCGTTCGGCGCCGTTTCGAGTTCCGGCAGTTTCGACACCGAAGGCGTCGCCTCGATCTTCGACGACGGCGGCGACAACGCGACATTGGCCGAGGCCTTCGCCACCAAGGCGTTGATAGCGGCGCAGGGCACCGAGCCGGCGCCAGAGCCCGGCAAGGATCCGGAATCGTCCGGCGCGCGCGACCGGCTGCTCCAGGCACTGGCCGCGGGCAAGGACCGCTTCGCCTATGACGCGGCGCGGGCGCAGACCGATTTCGACTGCTGGATGCTGAACAGCACCGTCGACAGCCAGCGCGCCGCCGCCGACCAATGCCGTGCCTCGTTCGATCGCTCCATCGTGAAGCTGGAGAACGACGGCCATCCCACCTACGCTCCGGCGCCTGGGCCTGTCGCCGCGTCGGGCGCCACGGCCGACTACACCGTCAATTTCGACTTCGATTCCTGGTCGCTGTCGGGCGAGGAACTGACCGTGCTGCAGAACGCCATCGCCACCGCGCGCGCCGGCGGCCAGTCGCGCATCACGATCGTCGGCCACACCGACACGGTCGGCTCCGCCGAATACAATCAGGGTCTCTCGGTCAAACGCGCCAATGTGGTGGCGGAAGCGCTCATCGACATGGGCGCGCGGCGCGAAGCGATCCAGATCTCCGGCGTCGGCAAGACAGATCTCGCCGTGCAGACGGGAGACAATGTGCGCGAAGCCAAGAACCGCCGCGCGGTGGTGACGCTGCTGCCGTAGGGCGACTCAATCGGCATAACAGAGCCGGTGTCACGGGCTGCCTTCGCGGGCCATGCCAGTTGTTGAGCATCACGAGGAAAGATAAGCCGGTTTCCGCGCGCCGTTCTTCCGGAGTTTATCCTGCGATTCCGCAAGCCATTGCAGCCATTCGCCGACGCTTTCGTCCTGTCGTTCCGCGCGTACGTCACGAATGGCGGCGCTCATCCCTGCCCAGACGGTCACGACGGTGTGGTGAAAGAAATCATCCGCGAAGCCCGGATCGATCTCGCGCCGGAAGACGAGAAGCCCGATCCCGTCCATCGTGACGAAGGCGCGAAACGCATAGGGCCAGTTGTCGCCCAGGTGTTCCTGAAGCTGCTTCAGCGAGAGCCCTTCGGGAACATCGCGCAGCGCCACAACACCGTCGATCAGGTCGCGACTATAGAGCGTTTGCATCAGCGAGAGGGAAATCTGTGTCGTGCGGTTACGCGCCGCCATCCGCAACTGCCATCCGCCGAACGCCACGCCGCCCACCACGGCCGCCGTGGTCGCCAAATTCAATATTGTGCCGAAATCCATTCCGCCCCTGACGACCGATCTGCTCTTCGGCGTCCCTTCGCGAAGAACATCGCCCAGATTTTTCGCCCCATCAAGGCGAGCGCAAGAACCGCGCGACCTCCTCCTCGCTCCTCAACCGCACCACCGGCACGTCCGGCGCGTATTGCAGGCGCAGCGCCTCGATTCGCGGGCGGTTGACCCG
>DATEZM010000114.1:0-5557 GCA_035255625.1 Rhizomicrobium sp.
CTTGCCGGAAAGATTCTCCAGCTCTTCGCCGGTATAAGCGTAATCCCAGCGCGAGGTGTGGAAGGAGTGGCCCTGGAATGATTCCATGCCCTCGATCTTCGACAGCTTGGGCTTGCTCAGTGTGCCGTTGGCGCAGATGACGAACTTCGCCTTCATCGTGTCGCCGCGGTCGGTGCCGATGTGCCAGAGCTTCTCCGTGTCGTCCCAAGTCGTGGAGGTGACGGTGGTGCGGAAGACGGCGAGATCGTAGAGGTCGTAGCGTTTCGCGATCGCCTGGCAATGGGCGAAGATTTCCGGGCCCTTGGCATAGAGCCGCGACGGCATGACCTTCATCTCGTCGAGCAGCGGCAGATAATCATAGGACGGCACGTCGCAGGCCGCGCCAGGATAGCGGTTCCAATACCAGGTGCCGCCGACATCGGCGCCGCGCTCGACGATGCGGATGCTTTCGACGCCGCGCTCGCGCAGCCGCGCCGCGGTGAGAAGGGCGGAGAAGCCGCCGCCGATGAAGAGGACCTCGACGGTGTCGGCGATCGGCGCGCGCGGCGTCTGCGCCACGGTTTCGGCGTAAGGATCGATGGTGTAGCGCGCGAACGTCGCGACGTCGGTGATGTATTGCGCCGTGCCTTCGGGCCGATATTTCAGGCGCAGGTCGCGTTCCTCGGCGAATTTCTGCTTGATGCCGTCGTAGTAGTCCTGCGGCGGGCGCGCCCCTTTGGCACTCATGCGTTTCCCCTGGTCTTTTGCCGGAATTGTGAGGGGCGCGCGCGGCGCTGTCGAGCCCGGCTTGACGGATCGCAGGGCCGCAGCGGACTGTGCGGGCATGGAAATGACAAAAGCATTGGCGAATGCGGCGCGGCCGGAGGATGTGGGGCTGTCGACGGCCGGGCTGGACGGCGTCGATGCCGGGCTGCAGGCCGAGATCGACAAGGGCAACCTGGCGGGGGCGGTGACGCTGGTGGCGCGGCAGGGCAAGGTGGCGCGGTGCAGCCTGCTCGGTTTTGACAGCGTCGAGAAGAAGACCAGGCTCAAGCGCGACACGGTGTTCCGAATCTTCTCGATGACCAAGCCGGTGACGGCGGTCGCGATGATGATCCTGCACGACAAGGGATTGTGGAAGCCGGACGACCCGATCGGGAAATTCATTCCCGCGTTCAACCACTGCACGGTGTTCGCTGGCCTGGACGACGCGGAACGGCCGGTGACGGTGAAGCCCGATCATCCGCCGACGCTGCGCGAGCTGCTCACGCACACCGCCGGCATCACCTATGGCCGCAGCGATGCGTTGTGGGATCGGCCGTACAAGGACGCGAACATCTGGGGCGCCCCGACGCTGATGGAGTTCGCGGAGCGCATCGCACGCGTTCCGCTGGCCTATCAGCCGGGAACGAAATGGCTCTACAGCCTTTCAATGGACGTGCAGGGCGCGATCATCGAGGCGATCACGGGGCAGCCGCTCGCCGACTTCATGCACGAGCACATCTTCGCGCCGCTGAAGATGGTCGACACCGCGTTCTGGGCAGAGCCGCAGAAAGCCGGTCGGCTGGCGGCGGCGATGTATCTCACCAGCCGCAAGGGCGGACTGAACGAGCTCGACAAGTCGCCGATGGGCAACGACTACCTGTCGCCGCCGAAGCTGCCGGGTGGTGGCGGCGGGCTGGTGTCGACGCTGGACGACTATGCACGGTTCGCGCAGATGCTGCTGAATCGCGGCGAACTCGATGGCGTGCGCGTGCTGTCGCCCGGCGCGGTGGCGCTGATGAGCCGCAACCATCTGCCGCCGTGGATGCTGGAGGCCGGGTTCGGCATCGGCGCGATGCAGATTAGGCCGGGGTTCGGCTATGGCTTCAACGGCGCGGTGTTCACCGATCCGGGCGCGGCCGGGATTCCCGTGGGCCGCGGCACCTATGAGTGGGACGGCGCGGCGGGGACGTGGTTCTGGGTCGATTGGGCGAACGACCTGATCTTCGTCGGCATGATCCAGCGTTTCACGGTCACCGAAGGCATCGCCAATGCGCAGCAGCTGACGCAGAAGCTGGTGGCGAAGGCGATTCTCTGATCAGGCCGCGGGCTTCGCGGGCGCGGGGAAGACGAAGCGCTGATAGACCAGACCGATACCCACCAGCGAGAGCCCCAATCCCAGGAACGAGGCGACGCGGTAAAGCCCGGTGAGGCCGCTCATGTCGAGCAGGAAGACCTTGAGCACCACGATCACCAGAATCGCGAGCGCAGCATAACGCAGGAACGCCTGGGTGAAGGCGATGCCGAGCGCCAGCAATGCCACCGCATAGACCAGCCAGACGACCGAATAGGTATAGGATTCCGCGTCGCTCCTGTTCAGCTCCCACAGCGTGGGGCCCTGGAAGGCGTGACGCACCTCCAGCGTAAGGTACGCGAAGAGAAGCACGAACCCCGCGATGCCGGCGATGCGCGCGAGGAGCGTCTCGTGATCGCGCTGATAGAGCACCGACAGCACGAAGGCGAAGGCGGCAGGCACCGCATAAGCGAGGAACAGGATATCGAGCAGCAGAAGATTGCCGATGAACTCGTGGGTGAAGATCGGGTTGGCGGCCACGAGTTGCAGCACGAACACCTGGATCGCCGCCAGCGCCACCAGCAGCCGCGAGCCGACCAGTGCGACGCGATTGGGCTTGCGCTGGTTGTAGAGCGTGAGAACCGTGCCGATGGCGAGCCAGGCGATGGCCTGAAGGCTCTCTTCAGGCAGGCGGTATTGCGGCACGGCCAGACTGCCGAGCATTGCGGTGCGGATTTCCAGCGAGACCAGCAAAACGAAGAACGCCAGCGCGCCCGCATCGAGCAGCATTAACAGCGCGGCAGGCGCACGCCGGCGCAAAATCCAGGCGGCGCCCGCGAAGCACACCGTAGGCAAGCCATAGCCGTAGAGCACCCAGCCGAGCACGCCACTCAGCCGATAGCTCAGGATGTCCACGTTGAACGCCAGGCGGACCAGAACGGCGCCGGCGACCAGGGCGATGAGTATTTCGAGTGGACGCACCGCGACCCGGCGGTAGACCAGAGCCAGCAGCGGCAGCTGGATCGACAGCGCGACCGTGAGCCACGCTTCGCGCAGGCTCATCGTGGCGGCAAGGCTGAGGAAGGCGATGACGCCGGCCGCGTAGAAGCCGAGCGCGTCCGTCATACCCCGCGCGTCGCGGTGGCGTGCGGCACGTTCGGCCGCGACCAGGCTGACGGCGGCGAGCACGATGGCGATGGCGGCCCAGCTGAAATCGACCTGCAAGTCGACGATGCGCCAATAGGCGATAGCGAGCAGCGCCACCGGTACGCCGGCGCCGACCGCGGCCCAGATCGCCGGGCGGCGTGCGCGCCACAGCAGTGCAAAACCGCCCACGCCGAACAGCGCGCCGAACGCAGCCATCGCGGTGATGTAGGTGTCGAGGCTGGGCGGAATCAGCGGCGCATGCGGCGCTGTCGAAAGCTTCACTGCGTCCGGCAGCGGCATCGCGGCGGCGATTGCGACGACAGCGAGCGCCATCAGCACCGGCAGGCCGTCGAAGATCGCGTCACGGCGGCCCATCAGCATGTAGAGCACCGCGACGATGCCGGTGAGAACCAGCGCGGGAACGCTGAAGTTCGCGGCGTTCGCCGCAGCGAGCGTGAGAAGCGCGATGACCGCGCCGGCGAGCCACACCACGCGCTCGGGCTGCGGCAGCGTGCGGAAGGCATCGAGCCAGGCCGAGCCGGTGTCGGTGCTTTCCCAGCCCCGGCGCACCAGGGCGAAGCCGGTTGCAGAGAAAATCAGGAAGGCCCCGAGCGGATATTCGTCGCCGGCATGCCAGCCGCCAAGCATCCAGAGCACCGGCCACGTCGCAGTGCCCGCGAGCGTCGCCAGCGCGAGCCACCACCAGCCCTTGTAGCGCGCGACCGCCAATGACGCGGCCTCGATTACGGCGAGGTATCCGAACAGTCCCCAAGCGTCCGGATGCGGCGTGACGATGAGCGCGGGCGTGACGAAGCCGCCAAGGCCGCCGAGCAGGGCGACGAACATGCCTTGCAAAAGAGAGAGTCCGACGGCGAGGAGCGCGACGGCGGCCAGCGCGAGCAGCGCGGCAAGCGGACTGAGCAACGCGTAGAGCGCATAGGCCGCGTAGATGCTTGCGAAGGCGGTGAAGAGACCTGACGCGGTAAGCGCAGGCGGCACATAGTCGGTGCGCACCGCGGCAATGGCCTGCTGCAATGGACGGCGGCGCAACCACTCTCCGCCGGCGATGAGCGCTACGCCGAGCAGGAAACCGAGCGTGCAGCGCGCCGCGGGGCCGAGATAGCCCTCGTCGATCGTGTACTTGACGAGAAAAGTGCCGGCGAGCGCCACTGCGATCGCACCCAGCCAGACGAACCAGCGCGAGGTGAGCGACTCCTCGAGGTTCTGCGGCTTCAGCGACGGCGCGGATTTCGGCTCGGATGCCGGCGCAAAGGAACGCAGCGACGGCGCAATCGGCTCGTGGACGACTCCGGCGGGCGGCGCGGATCGGGCCGGCGCGGCCTCGACCGGGCTGTCAGGGACTGCGCCGGCCGACTCAAAGGCCCGGAGCTTCTCGCTCAGCAGGCGCAACTGGTTCTGCACACCGTTGAGGGCGCTCGACAGCCGCTCGACTTCGCGAGCATTATTCTGCGCTTTGACCAGCGCGACGACCGCCATGACCGGAAAGGCCAGGACCACCGCCGCAAGATAAAGCCATTCCATCCGCGCCCCCTACAGACAGCAAGGTGCCATGCGGGTGCGAATTGATAAAGGGATTGCGGCGAAGCTGGGGCGAGCTTGCACCCCTGATGCGGCTCATCCCGCCTTGGCCAGCACGACGCGGCTTTTTTCGGCGCGGACTTCGTCGGCGTAGTCGGTCATCAGCGTCTCGGTGATCTGGCCCGGCTTGAAACGATAAGGGCCGATCTCGCTCACGGGTGTCACTTCGGCGGCCGAGCCGCAGATGAAGCATTCGGTGAAATGCAGCAGCTCTTCCGGCTGGATGTGGCGGACATGAACCGGGATCTGGCGCGCGCGGGCGAGTTCGATCACCGACTGCCGCGTGATGCCGTTGAGGAAACAGTCCGGCGTCGGCGTGTGCAGGGCGCCGTCCTTGACGAAGAAGACGTTGGCGCCGGTCGATTCCGCGACATAGCCGCGATAATCGTACATCAGCGCGTCGGAATAGCCGGCCGCTTCGGCGGCGTGCTTGGACAGCGTGCAGATCATGTAGAGGCCGGCGGCCTTGGCCTGGGTCGGCGCGGTATCGGGCGCCGGACGCTTCCATTCGGAGATGGTGAGGCGGATGCCCTTCAACTTCTCCTTGGGATCGAAATAGGACGGCCATTGCCAGGCGGCGATGGCGACATGGATGTGGCTGTTCTGCGCGGCAACCGACATTTGTTCACTTCCCCTGAAAACCACGGGGCGGATATAGCCGTCGACGATGCCCTGGGTTGCCGCCGCATCGATGCAGGCCTGGCTGATCGTCTCGCGCGTGAAGGGAATGTGCATGCCGAGAATCTTCGCCGAGGCGAACAAACGCTCGGTGTGTTC
>DATEZM010000115.1:0-5504 GCA_035255625.1 Rhizomicrobium sp.
CTATGTGATGGTAGCCGAAGTCTTGATCTTCGTGCCCTCGGTCGGCCGCTATCACCGCGAGCTGCTCGACAACCATATCGAATCCGCCGAGTTGGCGGTGTTGCCCTTTACAGAGCCGGGCGGCGATCACCTGTCGGAAGCCGTTCGCTCGATCCTCCTGAAGCGTGCCGGGGCCCAGCAGGTGCTTTTGAAGGGCCCCGACATGCGCCAGCTCTTCCAGGTGGAGGACGAGTCCAAGCCCATCGATGCCACCATCGATCTCACCGGCGGCATGCCGGCAACCGACATGGAAGACGCGCTCGATTGTTTGTGGAATGGCGGCAACCGCACGCTCCACGTCATCGCGCCCACCCATATCAGGGGCGAGCAATCCATCGGCATCATCCTGTCGGAGGCGCCGATCCGCGCCCAGCTCGTCGCCTACGCCGACCGTGTGGTCATCACCGGCCTCGTCGTCTCGCTAATCACCGCCTTCCTTGTCTTTGCGAGTCTCTATCTCGTTTTGGTGCGCCCGATGCGCCGCGTCACCGAGGCGATGGTGTCGTTCCGCGAGAATCCCGAAGATCCGGCGCGCATCATCCAGGCGTCGGCGCGCGGCGATGAGATCGGGATCGCCGAGCGAGAACTGGCCGCGATGCAGAGTGATCTCTACGGTTCGCTCCAGCAGAAGAACCGGTTGGCGGCGCTCGGCCAGGCGGTGGCGCGCATCCAGCACGACCTGCGCAACATTTTGGCCAACGCGCAGCTCGCTTCGGACCGCCTGAGCGCGGTCGACGATCCGGTGGTCAAGAAGCTGGCGCCGCGCTTGGTCTCGGCCATCGACCGTGCCGTCTCGCTCGCCACCAACACGCTGCGCTACGGCCGCGCCGACGAACGGGCGCCGCAGCGCCGTGCGCTGCCGCTTAGCCCCCTCGTCGCCGAAGCGGCGGAGGCCGCCATCGAAGCGCGTATCGCACCGGTCGATGTCCGCTTCGATAACGACATCGACGCGTCGATCGAGATCGACGCCGATGCCGAGCAGCTTTATCGCCTCGTGCTCAACGTTCTCCGCAACGCGGTCGAAGCCCTGGTGGAGCAAGGCGTGCCGGGAAGGATCTGCGCCAGCGCCGAACGCATCGGCCAGCGAGTCATCCTCGAAATCTCCGATACCGGCCCCGGTATTCCCGAAACCCTGCGCCCGCGGCTGTTCCAGCCGTTCGCCACCACGGCGCGGGCCGGCGGCTCTGGCCTCGGCCTCGCCATCGCCCGCGATCTTGCCCGCGCCCATGGTGGCGACATTTCATTGGTCTCGAGCGACCCGACCGGAACGGTGTTCCGCGTCGAGATTCCGGACAGGGAGTTGTTGTGATGGTGTGGAATCCCGCCACCTATCTGGCTTTCGCCGATGAGCGCACGCGGCCCGCGGCCGAGCTTCTCGGGCGCGTGCCGGACGAGGCGCCTGCCCGCGTCGTCGATCTGGGTTGCGGCCCCGGAAATTCGACCGCGCTGCTGCGCACACGATGGCAGGACGCCCATATCGAAGGCGTCGACTCCTCCGCCGATATGATCGCGCAGGCGAAGAAAGCGGGAATCGGGGCCGAATGGATAGAAGCCGACGTTGCGACGTGGAAACCGCCGGCGGCATATGACGTCATCTTCTCGAACGCGACCTACCAGTGGCTGGGCGATCACGCGGTGCTGCTACCGAGGTTGATGGGTTTCGTGAAGTC
Source organism: Rhizomicrobium sp. (assembly GCA_035255625.1). Lineage (GTDB taxonomy): Bacteria > Pseudomonadota > Alphaproteobacteria > Micropepsales > Micropepsaceae > Rhizomicrobium. The sequence goes on from DATEZM010000115.1 coordinate 1,710, forward strand.
GGGCGGTACATTCGCGTTTCAGGTGCCCCACAACATGGACGCTCCGAGCCATGTCTCGATGCGCGAAGCCGCCGCCACCGGCCCTTGGGCAGCGAAGCTGAAGAACGTGCGCGAGGTCGCGGTGCTGTCGCCGGCCGCCTACTATGACGTCCTTAGTCCGTATGCCGCCTCAGTGGACATCTGGGAGACGGAGTATCTCCACGTCCTGAAAGGCGAAGACGCCGTCTATCACTGGGTCAGCGGCACGGGTCTGCGCCCCTTCGTCCAGGCGCTCGGCGGCGAAGAACGCGACGCCTTCATCACCGACTACAAGAAGCGGTTGAACGAGGCCTATCCGCCACGCGGCGATGGCACGACGTTGTTTTCATTCAAGCGACTGTTTGCCGTGGCGAAGCGCTAATCCCCCAGGGCCACGCCGTCGCGTCTGGGATCGGCGCCGCCGATATAGCCGCCGGGCACGTGCTGGATGATGTGCAGCCCGCTTTCGAGATTATAGAGCACGACCGTATGGCCCATCGCGGTGAGCGGCGCCTGCAGCGCTTCGAGCGCCGTTCCCTTCTCGAGCACGGTCGGCCCGTTGGGATTGAGCACATGCGGCAGGGCCGCGGCGTCCTGCGGGCTCATATGCCCGTCGATCATCGCGATCAGCGATTGCGCGACATAGTCGATGATCGCCGGCCCGCCTGGCGAGCCGGTGGCGATGGCGAACTCGCCTTTGGGGTCGAACACGATGGTCGGCGACATCGCGCTCATCGGCCGCTTGCCCGGTCCCGGTGCATTGGCGACCGGTTTGCCGTTCAGCGTCGGATCGAAGGAGAAATCGGTGAGCTGGTTGTTCAGCAGAAAGCCGTTCGCCATCGTTTCCGATCCGAAGGCGAATTCGATGGTCGTGGTCATGGCGACGACCTCGCCGCGATCGTCCACCACCGACAGATGCGACGTGCCGGGAAGCTGCTCGCTCCGTTGCGGCGCATAGTCGGCGCGCTTGTCGGGCGGTGTGCCGGCGCTAGCCTGGCCCATGTCCTTGGCCGGATCGATCAGCGCCGAGCGCTGCGCGAGATAGTCGCGGTCGATAAGCCCGCGCACCGGTACGTTGATCACGTCGGGATCGGCGAGATAGGTGGCGCGGTCGGCGAAGGCAAGCCGGCTCGCCTCGGCGAAGAGATGCACCTCACTCAGGGAATTCGGCACGAGATCGCTCTGCGGAAAGCGTTCGAGCATCCCCAGGATCTGCAGCACCGCGACGCCGCCCGAACTCGGCGGGCCCATCGAACAAAGTCTGTACCCGCGATAAGTGCCGCACACCGCCGGCCGCTCCACCGCGCGATAGGCGGCGAGGTCCTTCAGCGTCATCCCGCCGGGATTGACCGGTGCATGCTGCACGGCGTCGACAATGTTCTTCGCGATCTTGCCCGTGTAAAACGCTTTGGCGCCGCCCTTCGCGATCAGCCGCAGCGTGGCCGCGAGTTCAGGATTCTTCAGCGTCTCGCCTTCGGCCACCGGCGTGCCGTCGGCGTGATAGAAATAACGCTTCATGCCGGGCATGCGCGCCATCTGCGGAAAGGCGCGCAGTTCGGCGGCAAGCTTGCGGCTGACCGGAAAGCCGTGCTCGGCGAGCTTGATCGCCGGATCGAACAGCTTGGCCCAGGCAAGCTTTCCATATTTGCGATGCACGAGATCGAGCAGCGCGACGTCGCCCGGCACGCCGGTGGAAAGGCCGCCGGGGATCGCGTCGAAATGCGCCCGCGGCTTGCCGTTTGCATCGAGGAACATGGTCGGTGTCGCGCTCGCCGGCGCGGTCTCGCGCCCATCGAAGCTCGTCACCGTCTTGGTCTTGGGATCGTAGAGCATCATGAAGGCGCCCCCGCCGATACCCGACGATTCCGGTTCGACCAATGTCAGCACCAGCTGCGCGGCGATCGCCGCGTCCACCGCCGAGCCGCCTTGCCGCAGCATCTGCCGCCCGGCCTCGGCCGCGTAGGGGCTGGCGGCGGCGATCATGTGGTGTTTGGCGATCGGTTCGGCGGCATTGGCGCTCGAAAGCGCGAGAACAATGGTTACGGTGTAAAGCACGCCCCGCATCGCACGCATCGAACCCTCGCTCTTTCCGCAACAGCCGCCAGACGGTAGCCTTGCATACATGGTACGGCCGGGCGCGCGAAATCTCATCACCGACGTGGCCGGGTTGCGCGTGGGGAATGCCGAAGACCATTCCGTCCTCACTGGCACCACCGTCCTGACCGCCGATCGTCCCTTCGCCTGCGTCGCAGATGTGCGCGGCGGCGCGCCGGGCACGCGCGAGACCGACGCGCTCGATCCCATGGGTCTGGTGGGCGAGGCCGACGCGCTGGTGCTCTCCGGCGGCTCGGTGCACGGGCTCGATGCCGCCTCCGGCGTTACCTCTGCCTTGCGGTTGGCAGGTCGCGGCTATCGCATGGCGCCCAAGGCACCGCCTGCGCCCATCGTGCCGGCCGCGATCCTGTTCGATCTCGCCAATGGCGGAAACAAGGAGTGGGGCGAGGAGTCGCCCTATCGCGCGCTCGGTCGTGCTGCGTTCGCGGTGGCGGCCACCGACTTTCAACTCGGTAATATTGGCGCCGGGCTGGGAGCGCGCGCCGGCGCTTACAAGGGCGGGCTCGGCAGCGCCTCGTCGCTCACCGATGACGGCTTCGCGGTCGGCGCGCTCGCGGCCGTGAATTCGCTGGGCTCACCCCTTATGCCGGGCACCGACGTGTTCTGGGCGTGGCCGTTCGAACAGAATCGCGAATTCGGCGGCCGCCGCCAGCATGGCGAGGACATCGGCGAACTCGATCTGCCGTCGGACATGAAAGGCAATGTGCGCCCGGGCACCAACACGACCATCGCCATCGTGGCGCTCGATGCCTACATCAGCCGTGTCGAGCTCAAGCGCATCGCCGTGATGGCCGCCGACGGTTTTGCGCGCGCGCTGCGCCCCGTCCACACGCCCTTCGATGGCGATCTCATCTTCGCGCTGACGACCGCCACACGGCCGGTGCCCGAACCGCGCGCGCGTTTTCTCATGCGGCTGGGCAGCATCGCCGCTGACACGCTGGCCCGCGCGATCGCGCGCGGCGTGTATGAGGCTAAGTCGCTGGCCGGAATGAAATGTTATCGGGAATCATTTTGAGGGAGAATGAAATGGACAAGGACATCGACTTCACCATGCCCCGCAGGGCCTTCGTCACCACGCTGGTGACGGGCTTTGCGCTCGCTGCCGGACCGGTCCGGGCCGACGCCATCGTCACCGATGCCAACGGACTCGATGCGGGAGAGGTCTCGATCCCCGTCGCCGACGGCACGATCCCCGGCTATCGCGCCCGGCCGGCGAACGGCAAGCACACCGGCGTCGTGCTGGTGGTGCAGGAGATCTTCGGCGTGCACGAACACATTAAGGATCTCTGCCGCCGGCTCGCCCACACCGGCTACTACGCCATCGCGCCATCGCTCTATGCACGCCAGGGCGATCCCGGCAAATACGACATGGCGCACATCATGGACATGATGAAGGACGTTGTCGCCAAGGTGCCGGACGCCGAAGTGATGAGCGATCTCGATTCCACCGTTGCGTTCGCCAAATCCGAAGGCGCCGACACCTGGAAGCTGGCGATCACCGGATTCTGCTGGGGCGGCCGCATCGTCTGGCTCTACAGTGCGCACAATCATCATGTGCGGGCGGGCACCGCCTGGTACGGCCCACTCGCCGGCACGGACAACGCGCTTCGTCCGCACACCGCGATCGAACTCGCAGCTGAGGTGAAAGCACCGGTGCTCGGT
>DATEZM010000116.1:0-10028 GCA_035255625.1 Rhizomicrobium sp.
GTGCCGGCCTGGTTGGGATCGCCCAGCATGCCGCGCTCATGCTTCAGGGTCGCGTTCGCGACCATCCAGCCAAGCCCGCGGCCGGCAACCACGCTCGTCTTCGGCACGCGCACATCGGTGAAGAACACCTCGTTGAACTCGGCGCGGCCGGTCATCGTCACCAGCGGCCGCACCTCGATGCCTGGCGTCTTCATCGAGAAGAGCAGATAGGAGATGCCTTCGTGCTTGGGCTTGTCGGGCTCCGTGCGCACCAGACAGAAGATCATATCGGCCTGCGCCGCAGTCGAGGTCCAGATCTTCTGGCCGCTGATGACGAAATCGTCGCCGTCCTCGGTGGCGCGCGTGGTGAGCGATGCGAGGTCAGAACCGGCGCCCGGCTCGCTATAGCCCTGGCACCAGATGATCTCCCCACGCAGCGTCGGGGCGATGTATTTGCGTTTCTGCTCGTCGCTGCCGACTTCGAGCAGCGTCGGCACCAGCATGGAGATGCCTTGGCCCGACATACCCATCGGCAGGCCGGCTGCGATGAACTCTTCGGCGATGATGCGCGATTTCAAAACGTCCGGCGCCGCACCATAGCCGCCATAGTCCTTCGGGATGGTGCGCGCGGCATAGCCGTGTTCGATGAGCAGCTTCTGCCACTCCCGCATGTCGCCGCCGAGGCCGCCACGCGGTGCGCGGTTGCCGAATTTCTTGGCAAAGGCGCGGACCTCGTCTCGGAACGTCTCATATTCGGGGGAGTAGGAGAGGTCCATTTGTGCTCGCTACCTTTCCACTCCTGCGACTGTGGCAAGGAAGACCTTACAGTCGCTCGACGATCGTCACATTGGCGAGGCCACCACCTTCGCACATCGTCTGCAGGCCCCACTTCTTGTTGCGGTCCCTGAGCGCGTGCACGAGCGTGGTCATCAGTTTGGTGCCGCTGGCGCCCAGCGGATGGCCGAGCGCTATGGCGCCGCCATTGACGTTGAGCCGTTCCGGGTCTGCGCCGGTCTGCTGCAGCCAGGCGACGGGCACGGACGCGAATGCCTCGTTCACCTCGAACAGGTCGATGTCACCGATCTTCATGCCGGCCTTTTCGAGCGCGCGCTTGGTGGCGGGAAGCGGCGCTTCCAGCATGATCACGGGATCGCCGCCGATCACCGTCATGTGGTGGATGCGCGCCAGCGGCTTCACGCCGAGCGCCTTCAGGCCTTTCTCGTTCACGACCAAGACGCCCGACGCGCCATCACAAATCTGCGACGAGGTCGCTGCCGTGATGGCACCGCCTTCGCGCAGGAGCTTCACGCCTTTGATGCCGTCAAGGCTGACGTCGAAGCGGATACCTTCGTCGGTGGTGTGCCTGGAGATGCTGCCGTCCTCGGCCTTGATGTCGAGGGCTACGATCTCGTCCTTGAACTTGCCGCCCTGCGTCGCGGCGATCGCCTTCTTGTGGCTTTCATAGCCGAAATGGTCGAGCTGGTCCTTGTTGAGCTTGTACTTGGTCGCCATCATCTCGGCGCCCATGAACTGGCTGAACTGGATGCCGGGATATTTGGCTTGGAGCTCCGGACTCATATAGGTGCCCATGCCGTTCTGCATCGGCAGCGCGGCCGACGCGCCCATCGGCACGCGCGTCATGCTCTCGATCCCCATCGCGATCACCGCGTCCATCGAACCCGACATTACGGCTTGCGCCGCGAAATGCAGCGATTGCTGGGAGGAGCCGCATTGGCGGTCGACCGAGGTGCCCGGCACATGCTCCGGCAGGCGCGAGGCCATCACGGCATTGCGCGCGACGTTGATCGCCTGCTGGCCGACCTGGCTGACGCAGCCGCAGATCACGTCTTCGACGAGATCGGGGTTGGCGCCCGAGCGGTCGAGCAGCGCATTGATGACATGGGCGCCCATATCGACCGGATGCCAGTCCTTCAGTTTGCCGCCACGCTTGCCGCCGGCGGTGCGCGCCGCGGCAACGATGTATGCCTCGCCCATGACCATCTCCGTGAAGTTTGCCGGCGCGTGTTTTAGCACCGGCCCGGCGATGCCGCACCAGCCCCGCGTCCTTTTGGTTGCCGCAGCGGAAACGGTTTGGGTGGCGCGCGCGGCTGTGCGAACATTGCGGTCATGAACGACAAACCGGCCATGAAACCCGCAACCGTCGCCGCCCAGGCGCTAGGCTGGATCGACGAAGCCACCAAGGCGGTCGTGCCGCCGCTCCATCCCTCTTCGACCTTCGTGCGCGATCCCGACAACCAGTTCCGTTCCGGTCGCGCTTATTCCCGCGCCGACAATCCTACCTATGACCAGGCCGAGGCCGTGCTGGCGGCGCTGGAGAATGGGCCCGGCGCGGCGCTCTTTGCCTCCGGCATGGCGGCGGCGACGGCCGTGTTCCTGTCGCTCAGGCCTGGCGATCACGTGGTGATTTCGCGCGTGATGTATTGGTCGCTGCGCGCCTGGCTGCTGGGTTTCGCCACCGATTGGGGCCTGAAAGTCGAGATTGTAGAGACGACGGATCTCGCCGCACTGAAAGCGGCGATGCGGCCCGGCCAGACCGCGCTGGTGTGGATCGAGACGCCGGGCAACCCGACCTTGGCCGTCACCGACATCGCCGCGGCCGCTGAGATTGCGCACGCGGCCGGCGCACGGCTCGCGGTGGATTCGACGGTCGCGACGCCGGTGTTCACGCGGCCGCTGGAACTCGGCGCCGATATCGTGATGCATTCGGCGACGAAATATCTCAACGGTCACTCCGACATCATCGCCGGCGCGCTCGTGACGCGGGTGTGCGACGCGCAATGGGAGAAGATCAAGACCATCCGCCTCCAGCTGGGCGGTGTGCCCGGAACGTTCGAGGCGTGGCTTCTTCTGCGCGGCATGCGCACCTTATTCCCACGCGTGCGCGCCGCTGCGAGCAATGCCATGGCGATCGCGCAGCACTTCCGCGGCCACCCGCTGGTCGTCGACGTGCTCTACCCCGGACTCACAAATTTCCCCGGCTACGAGGTCGCGGCGCGGCAAATGGCGGGTGGCTTCGGTGGCCTGTTGTCGCTGCGGGTGAAGGGTGGCGAGCGCGGCGCCGTCGCCACGGCAGCGAACGTGAAGATATGGAAACGCGCCACCTCGCTCGGCGGGGTGGAGAGCCTGGTCGAGCATCGTGCCTCGGTCGAAGGCGCGGATTCACCGGCGCCGCCGGACCTGCTGCGCCTGTCGACTGGCATCGAGGAGACCTCCGATCTGATCGGCGATCTCGAAGCCGCTCTGACCGCCGCGCAAGGCTGATACGCCGGAACGGCGGAACAATGTAAGCGTTATATTCCGGGTTCGATCCGGAACACGCAGGTGATCGCGCGTCTCTTCATCGCTGCACTGGTTTTCGCAGCCGTAGCGGGCGCCGCGCGCGCGGCTGACGATCACATCGCCACCGGCAATCCGATGCCGATCGGACTTGTCAGCCACGATTCCAGTCCGGTCGGTTTCACCTATACCGAGGCGCCGGGGAATCTTGCCTTGCCGAGCGGCACAACGCGCGGCCATTTTCGGCACAAGCCCGTCCCGCACAAACCGGTCAGCCGGAGCGCGTCGCGCTGAACTTGGGACAAGTCGCCGGCGCTGTTTTCCTGCGCCACTGAATCGTGCATCGAACTGATGCGGCGCGCGGCGGAGTAATTCAGGCCTTGGCGGCGCTCTTCTTCGTCTTTTTTGGGGCCGGCGCGGCCGGCGGATTGGCGATGGCTTCGGCCTTGTCGGCCTCTTCCTTCGCGAGTCTCAATGCCTTCAGCTTGGCGGTGCGCGCATCGAGGGCGGCATTCTCGGTCGCCACCATCTGCTTGACGAGCGAGGTGCGGGCTTCGGCGATCTCGAAATGGTTCTGGGCCCGGCGCCTGGCCCCGTCGCGGTCGCGCGGCGGCGGGCTCAGCGGATTGCTCATGACATTACTCCTGCAAAAAACGAAAGGCCGGCGACGGAGCAACCCGCCACCGGCCCTTCGATTGCGTCAAACGCGCATCAGACGGCCTTGAGATTGGCCGCCTTGGAGCCGCGCGCATCCGGCTGGATGTCGAACGAGACCTTCTGGCCTTCGTTCAGCGTGCGCATGCCGGCTGCTTCGACGGCAGTGGCGTGAACGAACACGTCCTTGCCGCCGCCTTCCGGCGAGATGAATCCAAAGCCCTTGGCGGTATTGAAGAACTTGACGGTACCGATAGTCATTTAGGTAGTTTCCTGACAACAGAGATTGCGCCAACGCACATGCGAGGGCGCCGCGGAAGTACGAAGGCATCAGCTGTCAGAAGTTTTCCGGTAGGTTCGGCGCGCATTTCGGCGGGTCGTATCGACGGGAGCGCTTCGTCTGACGGGACGTAAGAACCACGTGGGCGCTATATAGGGCCTCGCGGCCGAAGTTTCAATGCGGCCGGCAAAGTTGGCGGCAGATGCCCTGGCCTCGTTGGATAAAATGGCCGGTTTGCTTGGGTTTTCCGGGCGCAATCCTTCGTACAAAAAAACTGGGTTCGATTCGGTTCTTTTCAACCCAAGCCGTTGATGCGCCAGACAAACGCGCGTGGATAAGTCCGCGCAATGGGCGACATCTTCGAGCCGCTGAACTTTCTCCTGATCGTTCGGCCAGAGAAATATGTGCCGCCGCAGCCCGTTCAAGCCCGGGCGACGAGAGGCCGCAGCCTTTGCTATCCTGCGCCGTCACCCACGGAGCCGCCCGCCATGTGCCGCAACATCAGGACGCTGGCCAATTTCGCACCGCCGGCGACGGACGACGAGATCCGCGCCTCGGCCCTGCAATTCGTCCGCAAGCTGAGCGGTTTCAACCGCCCGTCCAAGGCGAACCAGGCCGCGTTCGACCGCGCCATCGCCGACGTCACCCACGCCGCGCATCATCTGCTGGGCGACCTGGTGAGCAACGCCCCGCCCCGCGACCGTGCGGTCGAGGCTGCGAAAGCCAAGGCGCGCAGCGCGGAGCGGTTTGCGAAGGCGGCGCCATGATAGCGTCGGCCGGCCAGGGACGATTCCTGCCATGGAGGATCGGATGACAGTGCGCATGATGGCGGCCTTCGCTTTCGCCGTGGCCATGGCGTGCGTGCTGGCGCCGGCGCGCGCCGATGACGGCTGGGTGACAGTGACCAACGCGGCCGGCACGTTCCACTACGCCTCGCCGGTCACGCCCAAAAGCGAGACCAGCCGCGGCGACGATGGCGGCGTCGGCATGACCCAGACGATCTTCACGTCCGTGGCCGGCGGCTTCATCGAGATCGGCGACGACACGACCTACGATCCGGGCCCGCATGTGGTGGACCCCAAGCTGGTGCTGAACGGCTTTGTCGAGAGCATCAAGGGACAACTGATCTCCAGCCAGGACGAGCCCTATGTCCGCGGCCCGAACGACACATTGCCGGGCCTGCTCGCCTCGATCGCGAACAGCGACGTGACCTGCCATTTCCGCGTGGTGGGAGATGGCGTGCGCGCCTTCGCGCTGGCCGCCTGCGCCCGCGCCGGCACCGACGCCACCGCCGACATCGACCGCGCCATGGCATCGTTCACGGTGACGAAGCCGTAAGGGCGCGCGTCAGAACGATCCGTTCACTCGTTTTTCAGCTGCGCATTGCCGATGGCGTGGAACAGCAGGTCGGGCAGCTTGCTGACCGGGACGGTGAACACGCCGCCCTTCGCCTGCTTCCAGTTCGCATAGCCCTGATCGAATTGCGGCGCGGGCTGCACGCCTGTGGCAACGAGCTTGTCGACCGAGGCGGCAAGTACGTCGCTGTCGAAGGGCGCATGCGCCACGGTCGTCGTCGTGCAGCCTGCCGTTGGCGGGCACGGCACATCGAGAACCGAGACCGATACCGCGGACTTGCCGCCGCCGAACGGCTCGACGCGTCCGACGACGATGCGCATGTCGCTGCCTTTCACCGTCCACATCTGTCCGGCTTCGAAGGTAGTGGTGTCAGCCGCGCTGGCGGGAGCGGCCATGAAGACGGCCACCACGATCGCTGCGAACATGGCGATAAATCGAGCGTGCATTGAACTCCCCCGTTCGACCCGGCGGAGTTTAGGCGCGGATCCGGCGGCGCGCCATGCCGGGCCTGGTGTCAGCCTGCTTTGGACAGTTTGATCTCGACCTTGCTGCCGGTGGCCTTGGCGTATTTGCGCAAGGACGCGAGCGACGGCGACCGCCCGCTCTCCAGCCGCGCCACGGCCGACTGCGACGTCCCCATCCGCCGCGCGACCTGCGCCTGGGTGAGCTTGGCCCGCGTCCGTGCCTTGAGCAGCTCGCCGATCAGCGCGAACTCCTCTTCGAGGGCGTCGTATTCACGCCTGACTTCGGGGTCCTTCAGCATCTTCTTCTTGAACGCATCGAAACTTCTCACTCACGTATCTCCTTCATGCGCGCCAGCGCGATCTCGATCTCGCGGCGCGGTGTTTGCTCGGTCTTCTTCACAAACGTGCGCAGCACGATCACGCGCTGGCCGCTCGCCGCGACATAGATCGACCGCGCGATGCCGTCCCGGCCCGACATCCGCATCTCCCAGAGCTTGCCGTCGAAATGCTTCACCTGCGGCTCGCGCATCGCCAGAAGGCCCGACGCCGCGATCATGTCACCGATCCGCAGGAGTTGAGAGCGTCAGCGTATCAACGCAATCATGTCCCGTGGCAGAACTTTGACTTCCGCCTCCGCGAGCGCATTGATGAAGCCGACGGTCAAGCTCATTTTTGATATATAGCAGAAATGGTATATAGATGCAATGCGGCGAAGGAACGGTGTGATGAAGAAGACGAAGAGCACGGCGCCGACCGCGCTGATCCGCAACGGGCGCGCCCGGGCGCTGAAGGACATCGCGGTCACTTTCGAGCACGAGCCGCGGCGCGGTTCGGCGGAGGCCGACCGCTTCGACGTGCTGGCGGCGCTGATCGAGGCCTATGAGGCGAAGCGCTGGCCGATCGATCCGCCGGATGCGGTCGAAGCCATTCGTTTCCGCATGGCGCAGTCGGGCCTGGGGCAATCCGACCTGGCGCGGCTTCTCGGCTCGCGCTCGCGTGCGTCGGAGATCATGCGCGGCAAGCGGCCGCTGACGCTGGAGCAGGCGTGGAAGCTGCACCGCGAGTGGCACATTCCGGCGGAGGCGCTGTTGCGGCAGAAGGCGGCGTGAGCAATCTCGCGAGATTATATTCAGCTAAGTGCCCGCGGGCTACAGCTTGCACGCGCACTTTCGAAGCGACTGAGTTGCGCAACAAAATCAGCCCCCAACATCAATCTTCGCAATCTCGATTTTTCATCGAGCAAGTCGGACCAAACGAGGCGCGAGAGGGGATGCATTTTTCCGCCCATCGCCAAGACCAACGGTAGCATTACTCTCAGATAAAATACCCGGCCCTCGCCCCTTGAATTGCCGATTGCGTAGGTCCGAACAACTTGCTGGTACGAAGCAATGATCCATCCTTGACGCAGTGTGAACATCATTCCTACAAAAAGTAGCATAAGCGACAATACCGCGACTTTCGCCAGGACTGGGCGCCAATTTTGGTAGCCAGGAAAAACGTCATCGCTGAACACAAGAAAGATCATCGGCAAATAGCCGACGAGAGCATAAATGTAGAACGCCTCCCCCGCATAGCGTAGAAAAAATCTACGAATGGCTCCTCGATTTGGGCTAACGATTTTGACGAATTCGACAACCACAGGAGTATCGGTTTTGTCGATTTTTGCTGCGCATGTGATTGTTAGGAAATCAGTAAGGATGGATTCCGGGAACACAGGCTTCAAGAACCACCGGGATTCTACTGGAGCCGAGCGAGCAATTTTGGACCAACTGGCGTCATTCAACTCAGATAGAGCAAAGGCTACGGCAGTTGATCTTAGGCTTGCCTCGGAGAACAACTGCGCCCACTCCGCCCGATCATTATCAATCGTTTGAGAGCGCTCAAGAGCAATCGCCAGAAATGGAGGTTGATCGCAGTTTGTAATGATCATTTGAGGCGCCTGACGTAACACATCGATATCGCACAACTCGGCAATCCGAAATGCTGCCGCTGCATCTTGTTGCGCATAAGCTCCAATCAACGAGATCAACTCGAGTTGAGATTCTCCAGCGAGTTCTTTGAAAAAATCCACAACCTGATCAACTTGTCGCGGGAGCCTAACTAAGTCCGCCGCTCTCGCCGCATCCGCAACGGTCACCAAAAAAAGATGCAGTTCGCGAAGCCAGTTGTCATTTCGGTTGGCCGCTTGCAGCAATTTTTGACGCGTACTTCGCACATACTCGGGCCAATCGTCGTGGTCATATGCCTTAGTCTCTACGAATGTTAGCGAAGAAAGGTGCTCATCGCCAAACTCGACGATTTGGGTTACTGCATCTCCTTTCTGATGTCGGGGCATCAACGCGCACGCGAAGGGAAGGACTTCCAATAGTCTCGGCTTGGAAATGGCGTCTGCCGAGAACCGCTTGTGAGCATTTATCAGGTCTAACCATCCGCTCTTTCGTCCCTGTACTGCCTCATAAGCGCAGAGAAATTCACAAAACGTGAGATGTATGAAACGAAATGTTTCGCCTTCGCGTTCTTCAGTGATAAGACCTGTATCCTTTGACAACTCGCGAAGATATTGCTCGGCCGCTGGCCGATCGAGGCCCGTCACAGTCATAACGGCGGACACGCCGAGAGCCCACGGCAGCAAATTTAGAGCCTGGGCCTCATCCAATAAGTGCAGGAATGCGATGTGTCCAAAAATTTGCTGACGTTGCTGACGAAGAATCGCTTGGGCCTCGCTAGGTCCGACTTGTTTGGCACGCCGACGGATCAAGAGTTCGTCTAACACCTGAGAGTAAAAATCGGTTCGCGAGTCGGGCGTAAGGTCGCCCCCGACTTCCTCGTCGCGCGCGACGTACATGGCCAGCACTAAAGGGTTCGTACACATTTCCCGCAATGCCGGACGATCGGTCAAGTCATTGAAGATGCGCACAACCTCTGAGCGTTGCCTATCTTTGGAAAATGGCCAACGCCTGAGAAATTCGAAGATATCCGTTGGGGTGAAGCGCTTTAGCGAGAGGACGGTTGGAAAGGTCTCTGAGAATGAGGCGCGCACCTGCTGGTGAAACTGAACTCGCATCGTGAGTATTACAATGTTGTTTTCGCTCAATTCGCCAAGTCGACGACTCAGATGATTGATCGCCGTCTCGGCGCGGCCATATTGGGGTGATGGCACTTCGTCCAAGCCATCTAGAACAACGAGCAACCCATTTCCTCGCGCATAGTTTTCGAAACAGGTTGCAATGTCATATGTCTCCTTGCGGGCACAATCCTCCTTCAAGGCTGCTAGCAGCCAATCTCCGAGTTGCTCATCGACTATGCCGGTTGGTATCGAAAGCTTGCGAAGCTCAAGCAGTATCGGCAGTCTCGCTCTGCGATCGCGGCCAATTGCCTTTCTGCACTCGTCGCGAAATAACCTTTTCGCTACAGAACTCTTTCCTGAGCCAGGATCTCCAATTATTCGCAACCTAGTGCCGGACTCCAGGGCATTCTCGTTGCGGAATGAAACTGAAGCGTTGCCGGTCTCAAAAACGACCGGTACAAAGATGTCGTCAATCTTCATGTTGCGCTCGCGGGAAGCAGGGATATTCAGATGCTGAGTAGGCCCCGCAAGTTGAAGCCTGCAATAATGGCGCAATGTCCAAAGCGCGGCGACACGCCGTGTAACCGCGCGCGAAAGCCAGTAAAATCCACCATCAAGAAAGTACTGCGCTCTTCCAATGAAAAATTTCCGCAATGAGCCTAAAATATAGATGAAAAGCGGCGCTACAAGGAGGGTCACTAAGGACGTCAGAGGATCGAAATGAAAAGACGAAATGTTCATTGTCCTCTCCATTGGGAGGCAAAGATGACATTTGCATATTCACGAAAGAATCGACCAGATTGTACTGCTTAGGTCGAACTCTGCAAACAAACTTCCGATCGTCAACAGTAGTGCTGCTTCGCAGCGGCCGAGAGGCGCGGGCTAACGCGACCGGCGGATAGGCGTTACGCGACCTACTCCCAAACGTCTT
>DATEZM010000117.1:0-4274 GCA_035255625.1 Rhizomicrobium sp.
AGCGCTGCGGCGATTGCGATGGCGGAAGCTATTTCCCGCCGCGCCCGTTCTGCCCCAGATGCGGCAGCCGCAACGTCGAGACCTATGCGGCCAGCGGCAAGGCCATTCTCTATTCCTATGTCATCAACCATCGTCCGCGCCCCGACATGGGCACCGCGCCGCACTCGATCGCGGTGGTGCAGCTCGCCGAGGGGCCGCGGATGATGACGAATATCGTCAATTGCCCGCAGACGCCGGAGGCGCTGCAGCTCGACATGCCGGTGTCCGTGACCTTCGCAAAACAGAACGACACCATTTCGCTGCCGCTGTTCGAACCGGCCAAGGGTTGAATCCAATGAAGCAACGCACTGTCGCCGTGGTCGGCGCCGCGGAAACCACCAGGCTCGGCAAGATTCCCGATGTCTCGGTTATCGGCCTGCACGCCGACGCCGCGCTCAACACGCTGAAGGATGCCGGACTGACGGCAAAGGACATCGACGGCGTGGCCTGCGCGGGCCTGAGCCCCGTCGAACTGGCGCACTATATGGGCATCACGCCGACCTGGGCCGATGGCACCGCGGTCGGCGGATGCTCCTTCATGCTGCATGTCCGCCATGCGGCCGCCGCGATCAACGAAGGGCTCTGCAGCACCGTCCTGATCACGCATGGCGAGTCGGGCCGCTCGCGCGTGGGAGCCGGCGGACGCTTTGGCGGCGGCGGTGGATCGAGCCTGATGGGCCAGTTCGAAGCGCCTTATGGCTCCGCCGGTCCGCCGACGATGTTCACGATTCCGGTGCTGCGTTACATGAAGACCTATGGCGTCACCGAGGCCGATCTCGCAATGGTCGCCGTCATTCAGCGCGAATGGGCGGCGAAGAATCCTCGCGCCAGCTTCCGCGATCCGATCACGGTCGATGACGTGCTGAATTCGCCGATGATCGCCTGGCCGTTCCGCATGCTGATGTGCTGTCTCGTCACCGATGGCGGTGGCGCGCTGATCCTCACCTCGGCGGAGCGCGCGAAAGATTTCCCGCAAAAGCCCGTCTACATCCTGGGAACGGGCGAGAGCGTCGAGACACCGATGGTCAGCCAGATGGAGGATTTCACGTCATCGCGGGCCTTCCGCGTGTCCGGCAAGAAAGCCTTCGCCGAGGCCGGCATTCGTCATGCCGATGTGGATCACCTGATGATCTACGACGCCTTCGCCCATTTGCCGCTGTACGGGCTGGAGGATCTGGGCTTCGTCAAGCCCGGCGAAGCGGCGGCGTTCATCCGAGAGCGCAACACCGCGATCGGCGGCAAGCTGCCGCTGAACACGAATGGCGGCGGGCTCTCCTATATGCATTCGGGCATGTACGGGATGTACGCGCTGCAGGAGAGCGTTCGTCAGATGCGCGGCATCGCGCCGGCGCAGGTCCCCGGTGCGAAGATCAGCGTCTGTCACGGCGTCGGCGGCATGTTCGCCGCTGCCGGCACGATCATCTTCAGCAACCAGCCGGCGTAGCTAGGCCTGTTCGGCGGCGCCGATCTCGAGCATGGCGTCGATCTGGTCGTCCGCGAGATCGGTTTCCGACAGGATGCGCCGGGTGTGCTGGCCGATCGCGGGCGCCATGTGCGGACGCCGTTTCGGTTCGCTCTCAATGTGAAACGGGCTGTCGACGGTGCGAAGGCCCTCGCCATCGACGAAGGCGGGTAGCATGTCGTTGGCCAGGATCTGCGGATCGCCGGCGTGATCGTGAATGCGGGCAATAGGGCCGAAGGTGACGCCCGCGCCCGACAGCAAAGCGCGCCAATGCGACCAATCCTCGGTGGAGAAACAGGCTTCGAGAAGCGCCACGAGAGCGGCAGCATTTGCGAGGCGCGAGGCGGGATCGTGAAAGCGTGGGTCCGCCGCCCACTCTGCATGTCCGAGCGCGCGCGCGAGCAGCGGCCACTCGCGCGCCGGATTAGCCATCGCCAGGATGAACCAGCGGCCGTCCTTGCAGCGATACATCTCGCCCAACGCACTGCGGCTGCCGCGCGGCGGGCGCACCGGGAGAGGCACGTCGCATAGGGCCGCCTGGATTTGACACCCGTTCGACCACAACCCGTTCGCCATCAGCGACGTCGAGACGACACCGCCTTCGCCCGTGACCTGGCGCTTGTACAGCGCCGTGACGATGGCCGCGTACAACGCCATCGCGGTGGGATGATCGCCCATTCCCGGCATCGACGGTCCCGGTTCGGCGTCCGGCGAGGAACGGACCATATCCATCAGTCCCGAGCGCGCCCACCACGCGGTTGTGTCATAGGCGGTGCGATCGCGCTCCGGACCGGTCTCGCCATAGGGTGTCAGAGACGCATAGATCAGCCGCTGGTTGAGCGGCATGACGTCTTGCGCGCGCAGGCGCAGCCGCTCGCGAACGGGGCCAGGAAAGTTTGTGATGAAGACATCGGCGCGTTCGATCAGCCGGTCGAGGACATCGCGCGCGGATGTCTGCTTGAGATCGAGCGCCAGGCTTTCCTTGTTGCGCGCGTCGAGGGTCCAGAAGTAGTCGATCGTGCCGGGTTCGGCCCGCAACCGGATCAGATTGCGATAGGAGTCGCCCAGGCCCGGTGGCTCAATCTTTATGACCCGCGCACCAAAGTCGCTGAGAATCGTGCCGGCCGCCGGTCCGGCAATAAAGCTCGCGCAATCGAGCACCAGAAGATCGCTGAACAACGCCATCGTTCACTGTCCTATCCCGACGCGTCGGCGAACTTCCAGCACATCGATGGTTGACGCAAGGCAGGCGCGTTCGAGGAACTGGCGTTTTCCTGATCTCTCCGGCAAAGCGGCCCAAATTCAATTGGCACGTATTGGGTGCTGGCGGTCCCCTGTTATTTTCCGTCGTTTCACTTGCTGACGATTAGGTCATAGGCGGCTTTAGCCACAACTCCCAACGCGCTCAGCGCCGAATCCGCCGCGTAAAATTTGTGGCTCGTCCAATATCCATTGGAATGCATGAGGCGCTCCAGCCCCTGTGCTACTTTTGCCGTTGCCTCCGCTTCTTCGTTGGATTTGAAAGTGAGTCCAACATAGTCGACAGCCTCCGATTGAAATTTGTGATCGATGCAAAAAAAATCAAAGAGCGGCTGAATGTCGCCAATGGAGGACGCGGTTGATTCGGGAAGCTGAAACGGTGACTGAGAAAGCTCCGCCAGCAACAAAATCAGTTCCTCGCGCATTTCCGGAAATTTTATCAGCGCCTAACTCATTTCATTCAGTTTCGATTGGAATTTGTCGGCATGGCAATTGAGTGCAGACACCTAAAGCGCATCACCTTCCGCTGAACACCGGCTTGCGTTTTTCGAAGAAGGCCTTGCGGGCTTCCTTGGCGTCCTCGCTGCCGAACGCCATGCGGATGTTGGAGAGTTCGTAGCGCAGCTGCTGCTCCATGTCGGTCGATTCCAGCGACTTGACCATGCCGCGCTTCAGAAGACGCAGCGTGATCGGCGACCATTCGCACAGCATCGCACAGTATTCCGCCGTGCGCGCGGCGAGCTTGTCGTCGTCGACCGCCTCGCCGGCCATGCCAAGCGCGACCGCATCGTCGCCATTGGCGGTGCGGTTCTCCATCATGAAGCGCAGCGCGCGCTCATAGCCCATCGCCTGCGGCAGGGTGATGGTGAGGCCGGCGTCGGGCGAGCCGCCGATGCGGGTGTAGCCGGCCATCAGCCGGGCACTGCGCGCGACGATCCGCGCATCGGTCGCCATGGCGAGGCCGAGCCCCGCGCCGACCGCGACGCCGTTGATCGCGCCGATCACCGGTTTGTCGCAGCGCTTGCGGATCGCCATCAGGAAATTGCTGACCCAGCCCAGATCGTCGAGCTGGGCGGATTGCGGCGAGGCGGGATGGAAGCGGTCGCCGCCGGACAGATCGAGCCCGGCGCAGAACGAATCGCCGCTGCCGGTCAAAGCCACGACCCAGATATTGTCGTCCTTGCCCGCGTCGTCGATCGCGCTGACGACGCCCCAGGCGAGCGCGTTGGAGAGCGCGTTCTTCTTCTCCGGCCGGTTGAGCACGATGGTGCGCACATGGCCCTTGTCCGAAACCTTGACGATGTCCGGCATGCGACGGCTCCTCGATGGTCCTTGGGCGAGGATTGCCCGGCGGGGCGCCGCTGTCTACGGTCTCTCCCGCTTCCGTTACGTCGGGGATTTCCATGACCAAGCTCAGTCGTTCTGCCGCCTTTGCGTTCGCGCTGTGCTTGCCTTTTGCGCCGGTGCGGGCGGCGGAGGATGACGGCATCGCGCGCATGGCGACCTGCCAGGA
>DATEZM010000118.1:0-15626 GCA_035255625.1 Rhizomicrobium sp.
GTTCGGGTTCTCGTCCTGGGTCGTGATCAGCACCGGCTGGCGCCTGGGATCGCCGTCGCCCGACTGCGCATGGGGCAGGAAGGTCTGGTCGTTATAGGTCCACAGCAGATTGTCGATCGCGTCGGCGCGCTCCGAAGATTCGGCGCGGATCACTGCCCGCCAGCCGCGCTCCAGCGTCTTCTCGATCAGCCCGGGCAGCACGTCGTCGAGCGAGCGTCGTTCGAGATGATAAAAGAGGGTCTCCGTCATCAATCTTCGTAATGCGCCTCGACGAGTTCGTTGAGGATGCGCACGCCCCAGCCGGTGCCCCAGCTGGGCGCCAGCGCCTTGTGCTCGCCGTCCTGCCAGGCGACGCCGGCGATATCGAGATGCGCCCAGGGGCGGTCATCCTCGACGAAGCGCTTGAGGAACTGCGCCGCGGTAATCGAGCCGGCGTTCGGTCCGCCGATGTTCTTCATGTCGGCGATCTTGGAACGCAAGAGCTTGTCGTAAGCCGCGCCCATCGGCAGGCGCCACACCGGTTCGCCCACCGCCTTGCCGGCATCGGTAATGCGGCCCGCCAGCCTGTCATTGTTGGAGAACAGGCCGGCATGTTCCGGCCCCAGCGCCATGATGATCGCGCCGGTCAACGTGGCGAGATCGATGACGAATTTCGGCTTGAACGTGCGCTGTGTGTAGGTCAGCGCGTCGGCCAGCACGAGGCGGCCTTCGGCATCGGTGTTCAGGACCTCGATGGTCTGACCCGACATGGATTTCACCACGTCATCGGGACGCTGCGCCTTGCCGTCGGGCATGTTCTCGACCAGGCCGATCACGCCGACCGCATTGACGCGCGCCTTGCGCGTCGCGAGCGCCTGCATCGTGCCGACCACGGCGGCCGCGCCGCCCATGTCGCCCTTCATGCCCATCATGCCAGGGCCGCTCTTGAGCGAGAGGCCGCCGGAATCGAAGCACACGCCCTTGCCGACGAAGGCGACTGGCGCCTCTTTCTTCTTGCGCCCGCCGTTCCAGTGCATGACGACGAGCTGGCTCTCGCGTTCGCTGCCCTGGCCGACGCCGAGCAGTGAGCCCATGCCGAGCTTCTTCATCTGCGCTTCGCCGAGAATCTCCACCTGCACGCCGAGCTTGGTGAGGGTCGCCTTCACGCGGCGCGCGAATTCGACCGGCGAGAGCACGTTCGGCGGCTCGTTGACGAGATCGCGGGCGAAAAACATGCCGCCGGCAATCGCTTCGAGCACGGCCCAGCTCTTCTTCGCATCCGCGACCGACGGCGTCGCGATGGTGACGGTCTTCAGCC
Source organism: Rhizomicrobium sp. (assembly GCA_035255625.1). Lineage (GTDB taxonomy): Bacteria > Pseudomonadota > Alphaproteobacteria > Micropepsales > Micropepsaceae > Rhizomicrobium. The sequence continues at coordinate 1,298 of DATEZM010000118.1, forward strand.
GCTGCTCGTATTCGTCGAGATTCTTGGTGCGGTAGTGATTGAAGCTGTAACTCTTGAGCCGGGCGCCAAGCGCGATATGGGCAGCGAGTTCGCCGGCCTTCAGCTTGGAGCCCTTCGGGACGTCGATCTCGTAGGTTACGGCGGTGTCACCCGCGCCGTTCAGCCGGCCATTGATCGCGGCGCCGAGATTTTCCGCGGCGCTAGCGTTGAGGCCCTTGCCGAGACCCGCGAGGATGATGCGCGAGACCGGCAGTCCTGCCGGCGCCAGCACCTCGAGCACCTGGCCGGCCTTGCCGGTGAATTTGCTGACCTTGAGGCCGCGGCTGAGCGCGCCGCCGGCCGCCTTGTCGGCCTTTTGCGCCGCCGGCGTCAGGATCGCACCATCAGTCGCGCCGACCACCCAGGCCCCGGACTTCACATCGGAAGGCGCGGCAAAGGACAATTGCATGAGGTTTCTCCCGCTATGTTCTGGTGCTGACGTGTCTTTAAGAGGTATTGAGCCTGGATGCGAGGCAAGGTGCGGGCGGCGAAGCCCGGACTGCCGGACCGCCGCATAGGAATGCTAGTTTAAGTCGAATCACAGAGGGGGCGAAAGGGCTTAGCCCTTTGGCCGCGATGGCGAAGGCGTGAAACTGCCCAGACTCTCGCTTTACCTGCTCGGCCAGCTGATTGGGCCCACGGCACTCTTCACGTTCCTGCTGACGGCGGTGATCTGGCTGTCGCAGTCGCTCAGGCTGCTCGATCTGGTGATCAACCGCGGCCAATCGGCGTCGACCTTCCTCTATCTGACCATCCTGGTGCTGCCGGGATTGCTCGTCATCATCCTGCCCATCGCCTTCTTCTTCGGCGCGCTGTTCGCTCTCTCCAAGCTCAACACCGACAGCGAGCTCGTCGTGATGTCGGCGGCGGGCTTCAGCCGGTTGCAGATCGCGGTCCCCGTCTTCATCTCGGCGGCGATCGTCATGGCGCTGACCTATCTCTGCGGCCTCTACCTGATGCCGGCAGGACAGCGCGCGATGAAGGACAAGGTGGTCGACATCCGCGCCGACATTGGAGCCGCACTGCTTAACGAAGGCGAGTTCAACACCCCGGCGGACGGGCTCACTGTCTTCATCCGCGAGCTCAATTCCGACGGCTCGATCCGCGGCGTATTCGTGCACGACAACCGCAACAAGCAGCACGCGGTGACGTATCTGGCCGAGAGCGGCCAGCTCGCCCAGACGCCGGCCGGCGCGCGCCTCATCATGGTCGATGGCACGATCGAGGTGGCCGGCGGCGGCGGCGGGCAGCTTCAGGTGCTCAAATTCCAGCGCTATGTGTTCGACCTCGACCAGTTCGCCTCGCCCGCGCATGCCACCGACCGCGCCACCAGCGAGCGGTATCTCGACGAGCTGTTCAACCCCGACCCGACGCTCTCGCCCCGCGTCCGCGCCGCTTATGTCGCCGAGGGCCATAACCGGCTGTCGCAGCCGCTCTACTGCATCTTCTTCGCCCTGCTCGCGCTGGCGGCGATCCTGCGCGGTGCTCGGGCACGCGGCGCCAATGCGCTGCGCATCACCATCGCCGTGCTCGCCGGCATTGCGCTGCGCATCGCGGGCTATGGCGTGCAGGGCCTGGCGTCGCGCGATCCCTCGCTCTGCGTGCTGTTTTACCTGATCCCCTTGCTGGGGTCGCTCGGCGCGCTCGCTGCCCTGATGGGCGTCGATCCCGCCGAGTGGTTCCGGCGCCCGGCCCTGGCAGAGGCGACGCCATGAGCTGGTCCTGGACGATCTACCGCTATCTCGCGACGCAGTTCCTGATCGGGATCGCCATGGTCTATGGCGTGTTCCTGCTGCTTGCCTTTTCCATCGACATGGTCGATCTCACCAACCGCACATCGGGCCACAATGTCGAAACGCTGATCATCATCGGCATGGCGTTGCTGCAGCTTCCCGATCTCGGCCAGAAGATGATGCCGTTCGCAGTCCTGCTCGGCGGGGTCTTCGCCTTCGCGCGGCTGTCGCGCAACCAGGAGCTCGTCGCGGTGCGCGCCGCCGGCATGTCGGCCTGGGAATTTCTGATGCCGCCTTTGGCGGTCGCGGCGGGACTGGGTTTCGTGGTCGTGCTGGCGATCACGCCGATCTCGGCGCGCATGTTGGGCCAGTTCTCGGCGCTCGAGGCGAAATACATCAAGGGCGAGGCGTCGCAGCTCTCGGTGTCGCCGAACGGACTTTATTTGCGCCAGGGCGACGAGCGCCAGCAGTCGATCATCCATGCGCTGCGCGTCACCAACCAGGGCGTCCACCTGGAGAACGTCGTCGTGTTCCTCTATGGCGCGCGCGACCGCTTCACCGGACGGGTGGATGCAAAGTCCGCCGATCTCGTCGCCGGCGTGTGGAAACTCACCGACGCCTGGGTCAGCGGCGCCGAAGGTGCGCCGGTGCATCACGCGCATTACGATCTCACCACCACGCTGACGCCGGTGCAGATCCAGGAGAGCTTCGCGCCGCCCTATACGCTGTCCTTCTGGCAATTACCGGGCTTCATCCGCGCGGCGCAGAGCGCCGGATTCTCGGCGGTGCGCTACCAGCTCTATCTCTATTCGCTGCTGGCGCTGCCCGCCCTGTTCGCGGCGATGGTGTTCATGGCGGCGAGCTTTGCGGTCAGGCTCGGCCGCGGCGGGGGCATGATCCGCGTCGTGCTGATCAGCGCGCTGTCGGGCTTCGGCATCTATTTCTTCAGCGAGTTTGCCCGGGCTCTCGGGCAAACCGGCATCCTGCCGGTGGCGCTGGCCGCGACGGCACCTGCGTCCGCCGCGATTCTGATCGGCATGACACTGGTGTTCAACCAGGAGGACGGATGAGCGCGGCGCGCATCTTCGCCTTCCTTGCGCTGTTCGTGGCTCTCGCCGCCACGGCCGCCGCCGCGCCTGCGCTCACCATCAAGGGCGACGTGCTGCTGCAGGCCGACGAGATGGACTACGACGTCGACGCGCATGTCGTGACCGCGCGCGGCCATGTCGAGATCGACAGCGACGGCCGCATCCTGCTCGCCGACCAGGTGACCTACGACCAGGTCCACGACACGACGGTGGCGAGCGGCCATGTCAGCCTGACCGACGAGAAGGGTAATGTCGCTTTCGCCGAGCATGTCACGCTGACTGACAAGATGCGCGACGGCGTACTCAGGAGTTTCGCGGCGCTGATCGGCAAGAACGGCCGCATGGTGGCAGCCACGGCGACGCGCAGCGAGGGCCGCTTCATCGAGGCCTTCGACGCCGCCTACACGCCGTGCAAGATCTGCAACCAGCCCGGCCAGCGCACGCCGGTGTGGCAGATACGCGCCGAGCATGTCCGCTATGACCAGCTCGAACATCGCATCGTGTTCCACAACGCGCGCATCGAGTTCTTCGATGTGCCGCTGATCTATACGCCCTATCTGCGCGAACCCGATCCCAGCGTGCGCTATGCGAGCGGTGTTCTGACACCCGACATCGGCAATTCGAGCAACATCGGCTACTTCGCGAAGATCCCCGTCTATATCGCGATCAGCCCGTCCGAAGACGCGACCGTCACGCCGCTAATCTCGACCCATGGCGGCGGCGTCCTGTTCGGCGAATACCGTCAGCGGTGGGAAGACGGCGGCATGTGGCTGCAGGGTTCGGTCGGAGACAATCCATATGGCGGCCTCAGCGGCCACCAGAACCAGTTCTACGCCAGCCTTTTCGGCTCGGGCCGCATCCCGGTGGACCCGGTCTGGCGCACCGGCTACGACGCGCAGCTGACCAGCAACGACACCTATCTTAAGCGCTACGACATCACGCTAATCGACCGGCTGGTGAACGACGTGTTCGTCGAAGGCACCGGCGGACGCACGCGCTTCGCGGTGACCGGATATTTCTTCCAGGGCTTGCAGACCACCGACAATTCCAGCGTCATTCCCCTGGCGCTACCTTTCGTCGAATTCAACTACATCCCGCTCGGCAAGGTGCTCGGCAGTCAATTCCGCTTCGACTTCAGCAGCGTTGCGCTGACACGCAGTGTCGGCGAGAACGACCAGCGTGCCACGGCCGAAGCGCGCATGCGGTGGCCGACCGTACTGCCCGGCGGCCAGCTCCTGACACTTCAGCTCGATGCGCGCGGCGACGTCTATCATGTGAGCAACGATCCTCTCAGTCCCGGCGGGCCCGATCACTTCATCAGCCGCGGCATTCCCTATGCCGCCATCGACTGGCGCTGGCCGTTCATCTCCAACATCTCGAAGGACCGCGCGCTGATCCTGGAACCGATCGTGCAGGCGGTGCTGCAGCCCTATGGCGGCAACCCGGCCGGCATCCCGAACGAGGATTCCGCCGACTTCGAACTCGACGAGAGCAACATCCTGAGCTTCGACCAGCTGCCCGGTTACGACCTCGTCGAGAGCGGGCCGCGTGTCAATGTCGGCCTGCATGCGCGCGCAAGCTTCGGCTCGGGCGACGTGGACGCGGTTCTGGGCCAGACCTACCGGCTGAAGCCCGATCCGATCTTCGGACCGGACTCCGGACAATCCGGCACGACGTCGGATCTTGTCGGACGGGTGAGCGTGAAATTCCTGCCCTATATCGATCTCACCGATCGCATCGACGTCGACCGTGCCAACGGCACGGTGCGACGGCACGAGGTCTTCCTCACCGGCACCTATGGGCGCTCCACGCTGCAGATCAGCTACGTCCAGCTGCCGGCGGAACTGGTGACGCTGGGTCTGGGCCAGCGCGAGGAAATCAACGCCCAGGCAGACATCAATTTCTACGAGAACTGGCAGGCCTTCGGCGCGCTGCGCCGCGACCTACTGGCCGGCCAGATGCTCGATACGGAACTCGGGCTCGGCTACGAAGATGAATGCCTCGGCATATCGGTCGCTTATCGCCGCAAATTCACCACCACCGGCGACCTGCCGCCCTCCACCACAGTGATCCTGCGCTTCACTCTGAAGACCGGCGACCAAGCGATTGAGCCGTTTAGCTTGTTCCCACAAGACGTCTTCTCGCATCCGTGAAGTCTTGTATGGTCGCGCGATTTCGACGGAAACCGGCCGCGTCGGGACATTGCCGGATTGCGCTGGGAGCGTTTTTGCGTATTCTCCCGGCCGGTTCGGGGGCGGGCGCGTAAACTATTGAGAATGCTGCCGAAGGACCGACCCTTGTCCAGGAACACCCTCCGTTTTGTCATCCTCGGCGCGATTCTGGCTCTGGCCGGCGTCCCTTCGCTCGCGCAGAACCTGTCAGGCCCGCCGGCTGCGCCACCAGCCGCAAGCACGGCGCCCGCGACCGATGGCGCACCGTCCAACCCACCGCCCGGCGCCGCGGTGCAGTCCGATTCCGGGCCGAGCGACGGCGTGGCCGCCATCGTCAACGACGCGATCATCACTGAGTACGATCTGCGCCAGCGCATCCTGCTCTACATCTCGACCTCCGGGCAGCAGCCGACACCTGAGAACATTGCCAAAGTCCGGCCGCAGATCCTCGCTCAGCTCGAGACCGAGCAGCTTCAGATCCAGGAAGCGCGCCACAAGAACATCACCGTGTCGCCCACCGACGTCGACAAGTCGATCGAGCGCATCGTCAACGACAATCACCTGACGAAAGAGCAGCTCTCCGATCTTCTCACCAAGGGCGGCGTGCAGATGGCGACATTGCGCGCGCAGATCGCTGTGCAGATCGCCTGGCAGAAGGCGGTCCAGGACGAGTTCCAGGATCGCGTCAATATCACGCCGCAGGACGTTGACGCCGAGATGGCGCGCCAGATGCAAGGCATAAACAAGACGCACTATCTCGTGTCGTCGATCTTCCTCGCGGTCGACAACCCCGACCTCGACGCCAAGGTGCTGAAGGACGCGCAAGACATCCACTCCCAACTCGCATCGGGCGCGAGTTTCGGAACGGTGGCGCGCCAGTTCAGCCAGAGCCCGACCGCGGCGGCCGGTGGCGATCTCGGCTGGGTCTACGAGGGCCAGCTTCCCGGCGAGCTCGACGCGGCACTACACAAGATGGAGGTCGGCCAGGTGACCGACCCGGTCCGGTCGAACGGCGGCTACTACATTCTGGGCCTGCGCGACCGCGAGGTCGGCGCCAATGTCGTGCTGCCCGACCCGGCGACGCTGAAGCCGGTGGGTCCGTTGACCGTGGCGCGCGTGCTGCTGCCGCTGCCGCCTACTGCACCCAAGCCATATCAGGAAAACGCGATGAAACTGGCGGTGCAGATCCACGACCATGTCAATGGTTGCGACGGGCTGCCGAAACTGGCGGAGCAGGTTAAAGGCCTTGTCTATCAGGACATCCAGAAGATGGGTCTGAAGATCAGCGATCTCAGCCCCGCTATTCAGGACGCGATCAACAAGGCGGGTCCGGGCGAGGCGACGCCGCCCTTCACTTCGCCGGCCGGCATTGAGATGATGGTCCGCTGCGACAAGCGCGCGCCGGAGATACACAAGGTGACCTTGCCGAACCGCCAGCAGGTCGAGGAAACCCTGTTCGACGATCAGATCACCATGCTGTCGCGCCGCTATATCCGCGATCTGCGGCGCAACGCCAATGTCGAAACAAAATAGCGCACCCATCCTCGTCACGATGGGCGAGCCCGCCGGCATCGGGCCGGAAGTCGCGGTCCAGGCCTATAAGGCGCTCGGCGGCAGCATCGGGCACAGGCGGTTGAAACTCGTCGGCGATCCCTCAGTGTTCGCGGCCTGTGGCCTCGGCAGCGGCGCGGATCCGATCGCGACGCGTGCCCAGGCACGGCGCGCACCCGGCCGTCCCGATTCCGCCAACGCCCGCGCGGTCACAGAAGCCATCGAAGATGCCGTCACGCTGGCGATGAGCGGCAGGGCAGCGGCCATCGTCACGGCGCCGATCAACAAGGCGGTGCTCATGCATGCCGGCTTCGCCTATCCCGGACACACCGAATTCCTGCAGGCGCTGACCGCCGCGCCGCGTGCCGTGATGATGCTGGCGAGCGACAAGCTGCGCGTCGCGCCGCTCACCATTCATGTGCCCCTGGCGCAGGTGCCGGGCGCGATCACTACTACGGCGATCATCGAAACCGCAGAGATCATCCTGACGGCACTTGAGCGCGACTTCGCGATCGGCTCGCCGCGACTTGCCGTTGCGGGCCTTAATCCCCATGCCGGCGAAGACGGCGTTCTGGGCAAGGAAGATGGCGCGATTATCGCCCCCGCGGTCGCCTATCTGCGCGCGCGCGGACACGCCGTGCACGGGCCGCTGCCGGCCGACACGCTGTTCCACGACGAGGCGCGGACGCGCTACGACGCGGCGCTTTGCATGTACCACGACCAGGCGCTGATCCCGATCAAGACGCTGTCCTTCTGGGACGGCGTGAACGTGACGCTGGGACTTCCGATCGTGCGCACCTCACCCGATCACGGCACGGCCTTCGATATCGCCGGCACCGGCCAGGCCGATGCGCGCAGCATGATCGCGGCGATCGAGATGGCGGCGCGCATGGCCGACGCCCGCGCGACGGTGCGTTGAGCGTGGCGGCCTCATATAGCGAAGCGATAGGCCATGGATAGGCGGGCCTCAGGCAGCGAAGCGGTAGGCGATGGATAGCCTCCCTCCGCTGCGCGATGTCATCGCGGCGCATGATCTGCGCGCCAGGAAATCGCTGGGGCAGAACTTCCTGCTCGATCTCAATCTTACCCGCCGCATCGCCCGCGCCGCGGGCGCAAACGAAGGCGGCACGTTCTACGAGGTCGGTCCTGGGCCGGGCGGATTGACGCGCGCGCTGCTCGCCGAAGGGGCGACGCGGGTCATCGCGGTCGAACGCGACGAGCGCTGCCTGCCGGCGCTGGCGGAGATCGCCGCCGCCTATCCCGGCAAGCTGGAGGTGGTAAGTGCCGACGCGCTGGAACTCGACGAGCAACCGCTACTGCGCGGGCAAACTGCGCGCGTCGCGGCCAACCTGCCCTACAACATCGGCACCGCGCTGTTGATCAAGTGGTTGACCACCGAAAGCTGGCCGCCGTTCTGGTCGAGCCTAATGCTGATGTTCCAGCGCGAAGTCGCCGAGCGGATCGTTGCCAAACCCGACACCGAGCACTACGGCCGTCTCTCAGTCATCGCGCAATGGCGGTCGACGGCGAAGATCCTGTTCGACGTGTCGCGCAGCGCTTTCGTGCCGCCGCCCAGCGTGACCTCGAGCATCGTGCGGCTGGAGCTGCTGGACGAACCGGTCGCGCCATGCCGCCTGGCCGATCTCGAACGCGTCACCCAGGCCGCCTTCGGCCAGCGCCGCAAGATGCTGCGCCAGAGCCTGAAGAACCTCAGCCCCGATGCGGAAGCCCTGATCCGTGCGGCCAGCGTCGACCCTACGGCGCGCGCGGAAAATCTTTCCGTAGCGGACTTTGCGTCGCTGGCGCGGGCGGTTGAAGCCGCGCGCTAGCCCTGCCACACTGACAACAAGTCAGAAAAAATGGGTCGCAAGGGAGACGTCGCGTGAAAAGCCAAGTCATCGCCGAATTCGGCAAGCCGCTCCAGGAACTCGAGACGCCCACGCCGGTGCCCACCGGCACCGAGGTGCTGCTCAAGGTCCTCAATGCCGGCGTGTGCCACTCCGACGTCCACATCCACGACGGCTATTTCAGCTTGGGCGGCGAAGCCAAGCTGCCGATGGCCAACATGAAGCTGCCGCACACTCTGGGCCATGAGATCGAAGGCGAAGTCGTCGCGGTCGGTCCCGAGGTGAAGAACGTCACGGTCGGCGCGCGCTTCGCGGCGTTCCCGTGGATCGGCTGCGGCAAGTGCCCGTCCTGCCTGCGCGGCGAGGAGAATCTGTGCATTGGCGGCCCGCGCCAGCTCGGCTGCTCCTCCGGCATCGCCGGCGGCTATGCAACGCATGTGCTGGTGCCGCATCCCAAATATCTCATCGACTATGGAAAGACCGATCCGGCACTGGGCGCCGCCTATATGTGCTCGGGCCTCACTGCCTATTCGGCGATGAAGCGCGTCGGCGCACTCGGCCCCGACGACCGGATTCTGGTGCTCGGCGTCGGCGGCGTCGGCATGATGGGCGTGCAGTTCGCGAAAGCCATGTTCGGCAAGGGACCGATCGCCGCCGACATTGACGACGGCAAGCTGGAAGCCGCCAAAAAGGCCGGTGCGTCCGCGACCTACAACACCAAGGATCCGAACGCCGCCAAGGCAGTGGTCGCCGACACCAAGGGCGGCGCCTATGCAGTGGTCGATTTCGTCGGCTCGGAGAAATCCTTCGCCTTCGCCAGCCAGAGCGTGCGCCGCGGCGGCAAGGTGATCATCGTGGGACTGTTCGGCGGCGCGATGAGCATGCCGCTGCCGATGTTCCCGTTCCGCACGATCTCGATCGGCGGCTCGATGACCGGCTCGCTTCCAGAAACGCTCGAGATGATGAAGCTCGTGCGCGAAGGCAAAGTCGATCCCATTCCCTACTCCAAGCGCCCCCTCTCGGCGGCGAGCCAGACGCTCGACGACCTTCGCGAAGGCAAGATCACGGGGCGCGTGGTCCTGACGCCTTAGTCGGGTGCAGAAAGCGTCCATCCGGATCGAGGTCATTTCGCCGGACGATGGCGACGGGGTGATCTATTTCGGCGTGAGCGCGACCGACGGTCGGTTCGCGGCCACCCAGGAGTTCTACTCTAATATCGAGAGGTTCACCGAGTTCGGACGGGCACTTACGGCATTTCCGCGGAGCATCGACAGCGAGGAAGCGTTCGAGAACGGCTCACCGGACTCGGGTATTTCCGACTATCTTCTGGTCCGCGCCTATCTGAGGGATGGACTGGGTCACGGCGCGATCGAGATAGTGACCGACAATGGCCGGAGCAATCCCTATCGGGCCAAAGCCGCGTTCAATCTTCACTGCGAGGTTGCGGCGATAAATCGATTGGGTGTCGAATTGAAAAGCTGGGCGACCAACCCCAGCGCACCATTGGTCTGGAATGCCGTGGACAGAGACGTCTAGGAGAGAGTCATGGCCGAACAAATCCTCGAACCCGACCTGCCGATCGTCGATCCGCATCATCATCTATGGGACCGGCCGACCGCGATCCTGCAGAACCTGCCGCCGTCGACCCACGGCTTCATGGATATCATCCGTAACACGCCGCGCTATCTGTTCGACGAACTACTCAAGGACCTGAAGAGCGGCCACAACATCCGCGGCACGATCTACATGGAATGCGGCGCCATGTACCGCGCCGACGGCCCGCAGGAACTGAAATGCGTCGGCGAGACCGAGTTCGTCAACGGCGTAGCTGCCATGAGTGCGAGCGGCATCTATGGCGAGGTGCAGGCCTGCGCCGGTATCGTCGGCCATGTCGATCTGCGTATCGGCGGCCAGGCCGAAGACGTGCTGCGCAGCCACATCGCGGCGGGTCATGGCCGTTTCCGCGGCATCCGCCATTCTTGTTCCTACGATGAGGATCCGAATGTGCTCGGCCCGCTCGCCGGCCGCACCGGCCCGGGCCTCTACCGCGATGCGAAATTCCGCGAGGGCTTCGCGGTGTTAGCCAAGCTCGGCCTTTCCTTCGATGCGTGGCTGCTTGAGCCACAGCTGCCCGATGTAATCGATCTGGCGCGCGCCTTTCCGGACACGACCATCGTGCTCGACCATGTCGGCACGCCGCTCGGCATCGGCCGCTATGAAGGCAAGCGCGAGGAACGCTTCGGCGTGTGGAAGGATTCGATCCAGACGCTTTCCAAGTGCGTCAATGTCGTGGTGAAAGTCGGCGGATTGCCGATGCCGTTCGCCGGCTGGAAGAAGCGCATGGCCGAGGCCGATCCGCCGTCGGAGGTTCTGGCGCAGCAGTGGAAGCCCTATGTCGAGACCTGCATCGCGGCGTTCGGCGCCGACCGCTGCATGTTCGAGAGCAACTTCCCGGTCGACCGTTTCGGCTGCGACTATGCGAGCCTGTGGAACGCCTTCAAGCGCATCGCGAAGAACTATTCGGCGGCGGAGAAGACCGCGCTGTTCAGCGGCACGGCGAAACGGGTGTATCGCGTCGCGATCGCATGATCGAGCCGACAGACCAAGCTGTCATCCCCGGCCGAGCGATGCGAAGCATCGCGAGGGGAAGGGGACCCAGGTGGAAAGTTCGCGCTCGGCCTATCCGCCTGGGTCCCCTTCCCTCGCGCTCACTTTGTTCGCGCTCGCCGGGGATGACAGCTACGCTTTGGTCAATTCCGCCACAAACTCGCCCACGCCGACCAGCCGCGCGCGGCGGGCACGTTCGGCTTCGAGGATCGATTTGATCTGGCCGAGCGCGCGGTCGATGTCGCGGTTGACGATCACGTAGTCGTATTCCGGCCAGTGGCTGATTTCGGCTGCGGCCTTGGCCATGCGCTGCGCCACGACCGTGTCTGAATCCTGTGCCCGCACCTTCAGGCGTCGCTCGAGCTCGTCATGCGAAGGCGGCAGCACGAAGATGCTGACGAGATCCTCGCGGGCGCGCTCCTTCAATTGCTGCGTGCCCTGCCAGTCGATGTCGAACAGGACGTCCAAGCCGTTGCCCAGCGAGCCCATCACCTGCCGCTTGGGCGTCCCGTAGCGATGGTCGAACACCACGGCATGCTCGAGGAATTCGCCCGACTTCGCCATATCCTCGAAGCGTTCCGGACTCACGAAGAAATAGTCCTTGCCCTCGGTCTCACTGCGGCGGCGCGCGCGCGTCGTGGCCGAGACCGACATGCGCACGTTGTCATCGTCACCCATAAGCGCACGCGCCAGCGTCGTCTTGCCGGCGCCGGACGGCGACGACAGCACGAGCATCAATCCGCGCCGCTTGATCTCGGTCATTCGCCCGTTCGCCTATTCGACATACTTATTCGACATTTTGGGCCTGTTCGCGGAACTGGTCGATCGCCGCCTTGAGCGCCAGCCCCGTGCGGGTCAGCGCGATATCGGACGACTTCGAACACAGCGTGTTCGCTTCGCGGTTGAACTCCTGCGCCAGGAAATCGATGCGCCGTCCCACCGCCTCGCCCGATGCGATCAGCGCGCGCGCCTCCTGCACATGGGCGCCGAGCCGGTCGAGCTCCTCCCGCACGTCGGCCTTGACGGCAAGGAGCGCGACTTCCTGCGCCAGGCGGTCCTCCGACAGCATGCCGCCAGCGAGCATCTCCTTCACTTGCGCCGCGAGCTTGTCGCGCAGCGCGGCGGGCTGTGCCGCGGCGAGGCCTGCCGCCTGGGCCGTCAGCCGCGCGATCTCGTCGATCTGCGCCGTCACGACGGTCAGCAGCTTGTGTCCTTCTCCGGCACGGGCGCGGGCAAGCGCGTCGAACGCGATGGCGAGGGTCTCCAAGATGGCCGCGTCGCGCGCGCCGCGTTCGCGCTCATCGGCTGGCAGCACGTCGTCCTGCACGATGACGCCCTTGAGCGCGAGGATGCCGTCGATGCGCGCCGGCGTCAGGCCGGTCTCGGCGGCGACTTCGCGCGCGATGCGGATGGCCGAGGCCAGTGCCGCCGGATCGACGCGCAACCCGCGCGCGCTGTCGGCCGTCTCCAAAGTAAGCGCTGCCTGGAGCGAACCGCGCTTGAAGCGCTCGCCGGCCAGCGTGCGCGCTGCGGCCTCCAGCCCGTCGAAGCCCGGCGGATAGCGCAGCCGCACGTCGAGGCCGCGGCCGTTGACGCTCTTGACCTCCCAGCGCCAGCGCGCGCCGTCGCGACTGCCATGCGCTTCGGCGAATCCGGTCATGCTGGCAATGGTCATGGCGACTCCGTGGGCATCGCGAAGATAGACCCGCGCGCGCAGCGCCGCAAAGCGCAGCGGCGCTACAGATGCGGCACGGTGGGCGCAGGCAGCGGTGGTTGCAGCTTCTCCAGCCGCTCGCGCGCGCGCAACGCGGCGACATTGCGGTTCTGGTCCTCGACCGAAGCCGAGAACACATGGCCGCCCGTGCCGCTCGCCACGAAGTATAGATCCTTCGTCGTGCCGGGATTGAGCACGGCAGCGATCGAATCCTTGCCAGGATTGCAGATCGGCGTCGGCGTTAACCCGGCGACCGCATAGGTGTTGTAAGGCGTGGCGCGCGTCAGCTCGCTCATGCGGATGCCGCGGCCGAGCGGATAGCCGCCGGTGATCGAATAGATGATGGTCGGATCGGATTGCAGCTTCATACCGATGCGCAGGCGATTGACGAAGATCGCCGCGATGTGGCGGCGCTCTGCGGGCAGCGAGGTCTCCTTCTCCACGATGGAGGCAAGGATGATCGCCTCGCGCACGGTCTTGTAGGGAAGGCCCTCGTCGCGCGCCGGCCACAGTTTCGCGATCAGTTTTTTCTGCGCCGCCATCATACGCGCGACGATCTCCGCCTTGGTCGCACCGCGCAAGAAGAGATAGGTCTCCGGCAACAGCGTGCCTTCTTTCGGCACCGCGACGTTCGGCCCCTGAAGCTCGGCATCGGCATTGACGAGCTTGACGATCATGTCGCTCGTCAGACCCTCGGCGGCGGTGATCTTGTGCTGGATCGACTTGCCGGCGATCAGGACGTCCATGATGTCGGCCATGCTGGCCTGCGACGGAACGGAATACTCGCCGGCCTTGAGCGCGGCCGTGGTACGCCGCAGGCGCACGCCCCAGACGAACAGATCGGGATTGTCGATCACGCCGTCCGTTTTCAATGTGTCGGCGATGCCGCGCAGCCCGATGCCTGGCTTGATGACGACGACGGTCTGGGCATCGCGCGCCGCCGGCCCCGGCGCTGCGAAATTGTAGTTCTCCCATACGAACGCGCCGGCCACGATCAGTCCGAGCACGATCGCCAGGACGAGGAAACGGAACAGGAAGCGCAGCATGCGGGCGCTCAGTCCGCGCGAGCGAAGATCAGGGCCGCGTTGGTGCCGCCGAAGCCGAAGGAATTCGACATCGTGACGTTCACCTCGCGCTTGCGCGGCGCGTTCGGCACGAGATCGAGCTGGGTCTGGCCGTCCGGATTTTCCAGGTTGATCGTGGCCGGCACGATGCCATCGCGCATGGCGAGCAGGCAGAAGATCGCCTCCACCGCGCCGGCGGCGCCGAGCAGATGGCCGATCGAGGATTTGGTCGACGACATCGCGGTCTTGGCCGCCGCATTGCCGAGGAAGCGCTCGACCGCGCCCGCCTCGATATAGTCGGCCATGGTGGAGGTGCCGTGAGCGTTGACATAGTCGATGTCCGATGGCGCCAGGCCAGACTTCTTCAGCGCCATCTGCATGGCGCGGAAGCCGCCGTCGCCATCTTCCGACGGTGCGGTGATGTGGAAGGCGTCGCCCGACAGGCCATAACCTTTGACCTCGCCATAGATTTTCGCGCCGCGCGCCTTGGCGTGCTCGTATTCCTCGAGCAGCAC
>DATEZM010000119.1:0-2412 GCA_035255625.1 Rhizomicrobium sp.
CAAATTTTTTGCCTTCTCCCTGGGCTCGATGAGCCCGTCGTGCGTCGCCAAACCCGCTGGATCGTTGAAGGGACATGTAGGCACAGGTTCCATCTATTTAGATTTTCAGAAAGAAAAATCCACGCCATCGATTTCAGAAAGGATCGCGCCGGGGGGAGCTGCGGGTCCCCGTCCCTCCGTTGGCAAACCGAGCAAACAAGCCTCGGGATTCGAATCTCCATCGCGAGGAGACGGCTGAGCGCCCGGGCGAGCGCCGGCGACGGGCCAGCGGTCCGATCGCGATCCGGAATGGATCGGGAACCTGGATTCAGCGTCAAAAAATTGAAGTTCCCCGTTGGCCTCGAAGAATCAAGGAGATAGTTTTGGTTTGCGATTCGAAAACCATCACCAACGGGGTGCGCGATGGTGGCACAGGGCGTGCTCGATTTCCAGTACGAAGCCGATTCATCCCCTCACGGCCTGACCTCGCTGGCCGGTCTTGCCGTGTATTTCGACCTTCTCAAAGCCAGCGGGCTCGGCGAGGCGATCCGGCGGCATGTTCGCGCGGCGGGCGGCCAGGGCTGGCTCGACATCCAGATGGCGCTGGCGGTGGTGTTCCTGAACCTCTCAGGCGGCGATTGCGTGGAGGATATCGAACGGCTGGAGCGCGACGGCGGTTTTTCGGCGGTCCTGCGCGCGATCGAGAAGGACTTGCTGTCGCGCGGCGAGCGGCGCTGTTTGAAAAGCCGCTGGCGACGCGAGCGCGAACGGGCGACGCCCTCGCCGTCAGCGCTGTCGGGCTGGCTGGAGCGGTTTCATGATCCGGCGGCGCCCAAGGCGGTCGCGGGAACGGCGTTCATTCCGGCCGTGACAGAGGAACTGCGCGGCCTGTGGCGGGTGAACCAGGCGCTGCTGGAGTTCCTGCAAAAGCATCAGCCCACGATGTCGGCGACGCTGGACATGGACGCGACGCTGATTGCGACGCACAAGCGCGACGCGCTGTTCTGCTACAAGAAGTTCAAGGCGTATCAGCCGCTGAACTGTTGGTGGGCGGAACAGGGCGCGATGGTCTATTCGGAGTTCCGCGACGGCAACGTGCCTGCCGGACACGAGCAGTTGCGCGTCCTGAAAGCGAGCCTGCTGCATCTGCCGGGCGGCGTGAAGAAAGTCGCGTTGCGCTCGGACACGGCGGGGTATCAAGAAGAGTTGCTGCTCTATTGCGGCGAGGGCAAGGACCCGCGCTTTGGGGCAATCGAATTCGCGGTGGGCGCCGACGTGACCGAGGCGTTCCGCGCGGCGGTGCTGGAGACGCCGGAAAGCGAGTGGAAACCGCTGATACGGTGGGTGGAGAGCAAGCCGTACGCGACCGGTCAGGAATGGGCCGAGGTCTGCTATGTCCCCAACTGGGCCGGACACAGCCGCAAGCGGGCCGATTACCGCTTCCTGGCGATCCGCGAGCCGCTGCGCCAGTTGGCGCTGGGAGATGAGGAGAAGTTGCCGTTTCCCACGCAGGCGTTCGGCCGGAAAGGCCTCTACAAACTGTTCGGCGTCGTGACCAATCGCAGGGGTCCGGGCGACGGCGTAATCTGGTGGTTGCGTGAACGTTGCGGCAAGAGCGAGGAGGTCCATTCGGCGTTGAAATCCGATCTGGCCGGCGGACAGATGCCATCAGGACTGTTCGGCGCCAACGCGGCGTGGTGGGCGCTGGCGATCCTGGCGTTCAATCTGAACGCGGCGATGAAGCGCCTCGCGTTGGGCAAGGATTGGGCGGTCACGCGCATGAAGGCGCTGCGCTACCATTTGATCGGCTTGCCCGGGCGCGTGGTCAGCCACGCCCGCAAGCTGATCATTCGTCTGGGCGGCGGGGTCGAAGCGTTGGCGACCCTGCTCGATGCCCGCCGGAGAATCCAGGCGCTGGCGCAGGGACCGGCCGGATGAGCCGAGACAACAACCTCTCGAACCAAAACTTTGTCTCTGGCGCCGTCCGCGGGAACGGTGACGAGGCCCCGCGCGCGCCCGAAAGAGCCGCGACTCGCGCCGGTTGTACACGATCATGGCGGGACTCGGCATGCGCGCCGGCGAACGCAGGGAGGTGACGGACAACTCGCAATCGTGACTGTCGAGGCCGTAAGGAACCGCAAAATCGGTCAAGCGCAAGCGTCGGCGGAAATTTGTTCGGGAATTGTGGGCAGCATACCCCATTGACTTTGTCAGCATTCGGGTTAATAAACGTCGGACTCGGTAACGAAAGTGACAAAGGGGAGGTATATCGTGGCGGAAAGTTCCGAGTTACGGATATCTTGCCGTACGGGATAGTACTGGGTTATTGATTCTCTGGTTGACTTGATTGTTGTGATGGCTTCGGGCATGGTCGAATCCAAGGAAAGTGAGTTCTCGTAATGAGAGTACACACACCAACGTCAATTGAACAAG
>DATEZM010000120.1:0-5113 GCA_035255625.1 Rhizomicrobium sp.
GTGAGTACGGCATCTTCCATCGCGAAGCCCGGCATTTGCCGCCCGAATGCGGGTAGGGCTTCGCGGATGGCTGCGACGGCATAGTCGGGCAGGCAATCCGAAAGGTCGGTTGGGTGCACACCGGGTCTATAGGATGGCGTCACCGTGCCGAGCTCGCGCGAAGGACGTCCCGCCAGGAAGTCGCCTACCCTTTGCGCCGGTGCTTGGTAGGTGCTGCCACCCGCTTCGAACGCCCGCGCCTCCCATTGCCGCTGGAGCGCGATACCGGCCAGCTGATGGCCGGGATAGTCGGCCGGCGTGATGGCGACCACGATGCCGGCATTGGCGTTGCGCTCGTTGCGCGAGTACTGGCTCATCCCATTGGTTGCGACGCGGCCCGCCTCGCTTGTCGCGGCCACGACCGTTCCTCCCGGACACATGCAGAAGCTGTAGACGGAGCGGCCGTTGGACGCGTGATGCACCAGGCGATACTCCGCCGCGCCGAGTTCCTTCACCGTTCGGCCGTATTGCGCCTTATCGATCAGCGATTGCGGATGCTCGATGCGAAAGCCGATCGAGAACGGCTTGGCCTCGATATCGACGCCGCGGTCATGCAGCATCTCGAACGTGTCGCGCGCGCTGTGTCCGACGGCCAGCACGACATGATCGGCTGCGATACGGTCGCCATTCGCGAGCGCCACGCCGCGCACTTGTCTCGCGTCGTCCAGTTCGAGATCGACGACGCGGTGACCGAACCGATACTCGCCGCCGAGGCTTTCGATCGTTTCGCGTAGCGACTCGACCATCGTCACCAGCCGGAAGGTGCCGATATGCGGATGCGCTTCGGTCAAAATCTCTTCGGGCGCGCCGGCCTTGACGAATTCGGTCAGCACCTTGCGACCCAGATGGCGCGGATCCTTGATCTGGCTGTAGAGCTTGCCGTCGGAGAATGTGCCGGCGCCGCCTTCGCCGAACTGCACATTGGACTCCGGATCGAGCACCGCACGCCGCCACAGACCCCAGGTGTCTTTGGTCCGCTCGCGCACGACCTTGCCGCGTTCCAGAACAATGGGCCGAAAGCCAGACTGTGCCAGGATCAGCGCCGCGAAGAGGCCGCAAGGGCCGGCGCCAATCACGATAGGTCGCGTCTCCAGTTTCACCGGCGCGTGCGCGACGAAGCGGTATTCCATATCCGGTGATGGCACGACATGGGCGATGTTCTGCCTCAATACGGCCGCCTCGTCGCTAACGTCGGCATCGACGCTATACACGTAGACGATGGCCGATCTCTTCCGCGCGTCATGGCCGCGCCTGAAGACTGCAAAAGTCTTCAAGTCGCTCGCGGGAATGCACAGGCGCTTGAGCACCGCGTTCCTGAGCGCGTCTTGCCCATGATCGAGCGGCAGCCTGATTTCCGACAATCGCAGCATGGCGGAGGAATAGGCGAGGGCGCCCGACAAGGAAAGGCCGCTTGCGTCGCGCCATCGGGCCGTCGATACAGGCCACGATGACCCGCAAACCGACAGTCGCCGTGATCGGCGCCGGTCCCGCCGGCCTGATGGCCGCCGAGGTGTTGAGTGCATCCGGCGTGGCGGTGACAGTCTATGACTCCATGCCGTCGGTCGGCCGCAAGTTTCTCATTGCCGGTCGCGGCGGCCTCAATCTCACCCACTCGGAGCCATTCGAGTCATTCGTGACGCGCTATGGCGGTGCCACGTCCAAACTGCTGCCGATGTTGGAAGCCTTCCCGCCTTCGGCCTTGATCGCTTGGGCGAACGGACTCGGACAAGAAACCTTCGTCGGCTCGAGCGGGCGGGTCTTTCCGAAGGCGATGAAGGCATCTCCGCTGTTGCGCGCATGGCTGGCACGGCTCGGCCAGCAAGGCGCGCAGTTTCAGCTGCGGCACAGCTGGCGTGGCTGGTCGGATGACGGCGCGCTGCTGTTCGACACGCCGGCGGGTCCGCATGCGATCGCTGCCGATGCAACATTGTTGGCGCTCGGCGGCGCGAGCTGGCCGAAGCTGGGATCGACCGGCGGCTGGGTGCCGATCCTTGCCGACCATGGTGTGCGGATCGTTCCGCAACGTCCCGCCAATTGCGGCTTTGCGGTCGCATGGAGTGAATCGTTCCGCGATCGGTTCGCTGGCCAGCCCCTGAAAAATGTCGCGCTGCGTTTCGGCGAGCTGGCGGCGCGTGGCGATGCGCTTGTCACGACTTATGGCCTCGAAGGCGGCGCAGTCTATGCGCTGTCGTCACATTTGCGCGACGCCATCGCTGAGTCCGGCACGGCGACGCTCAAGATCGATCTTCGCCCGGACATGACGGAGCAGAGATTGACCGAGCGGCTCGGTCGCTCGCGAAGCAAAGACTCGATATCCAACATTCTGCGCAAAGCAGGTTTTTCCGCGCTGGACATCAACCTCGCGCGCGAATGCGGGCAACTGCCATCCGATCCTGCCGGACTGGCTGCGCACTTCAAGGCGCTGTCGCTGGTTTTGGCGGCGTCGCAGCCAATCGCGCGTGCGATCTCCACTGCTGGCGGCGTTTCATTCGAAGCTGTCGGCGACGATCTCATGCTGAAAGCGGTTCCGGGAACCTTTGTCGCGGGGGAGATGTTGGATTGGGAAGCGCCGACCGGCGGCTATCTGCTCCAGGCCTGCTTCGCAACCGGCGCTTTTGCGGCGCGCGCCATCGCGCATAGGATCGGCGCATGACGCGCATCCTTGCCTTTCACGCCCATCCCGATGACGTCGAGACGTTGGGCGCCGGCACTCTGGCGCTGCTCGCGGCCAATGGTCATCTTGTCACCATCGCGACGATGACAGCGGGAGATTGCGGCTCAGTCGACCACAGCCTGGAGGAAACCGCGCGCATCCGGCAGGCGGAGGCGGCATCCGCCGCCGCGTTGATCGGTGCAGACTATCATTGCGCCGGGATCGGCGATCTGTGTGTGTTCAACGATGACACGACGCGGCGGCGCGCTACCGAACTGATCCGCGCCGTCAACCCGGACATCGTGATCACCGCCTCGCCCGCCGACTATCACCCCGATCACGAAGCGACGAGCGCGCTCGTCCGCGACGCCTGCTTCGCCGCACCTGTGCCGAACTACAAAACCGGCCCGGCAAATGTGCTTGATACCATTCCGCATCTCTATTTCATGGATCCAATCGGCGGACGGGATCGCGAGGGCAATCCCGTTGCTCCGGATTTTGGTGTAGACGTCACGGCGCATTTTTCGAAAAAGCGCGACATGCTGATGGCGCATGTAAGCCAACGGAACTGGGTGCTGAAACAGCACGGTATCGACGATTACATCGGCTCCATGGAGAAATGGACCACCAAGCGTGGCGGGCAATACGGCGTCGCCTATGCCGAAGGGTTCCGCCAATACACCGGCACGCCATATCCACGAACGCAACGCTTGCAGGAACTCGTCGGCGGGTCTTTCCTCACGATCTGACCGACGGAGCGCGGTCCGTATGCCGTTAGAGCGCTGACGGCAGGTTGCCTCCGACCGGCCAGACAAATGGAACCGAACCATGTCGCTTGAAGGTGCCGTCGCGGTCCACCGATTCGGTTTGGGGGCGCGTGCGGGCGAAATCGATCGCGCTAGTCGCAATCCCAAGAACTGGCTCCTGACCCAGCTCAATGCCGCTGCCGACCAGCCGGTGCCGCTGGACGGCGGTTCCTTCAAGACCGGCGGTGAACTAGTCGTGGAGATGTTGCAATACCAGCGCGAGCGCGCGATGGATCGGCGGGCGGGCACCGGTGGCGATCCAGTGAAGGCTTTCTTCAAGACGCGAGTCAAATTTTTCACCGACGAACTCGCCGCCCGCTAT
Source organism: Rhizomicrobium sp. (assembly GCA_035255625.1). Taxonomy (GTDB): domain Bacteria; phylum Pseudomonadota; class Alphaproteobacteria; order Micropepsales; family Micropepsaceae; genus Rhizomicrobium. The sequence continues at coordinate 3,821 of DATEZM010000120.1, forward strand.
GCGCTTGGTTTCACGACGGACAGACCCTTTGCCGAGCGGTTCGTCTGGTTTTGGAGCAACCATTTTGTGGTCTCCGCCCAGAACCCGCGCGCCACCACGCTGGTCGGCGCCTTCGAGCGCGAAGCCATCCGGCCGAATATCACCGGCAAGTTCGAGGATATGGCGCTTGCCGCCATGTGCCACCCGGCGATGCTGCTCTATCTCGACAACGCGCAATCGGTCGGGCCGGACTCCGTTGCTGGAACGCGTTTCGGCAAGGGCCGCAATGAGAATCTCGGCCGCGAGCTGATGGAGCTCTACACACTGGGAGTCGACGGCGGCTATAGCCAGGCCGATGTGATCGCGATGGCGAACATCCTGACCGGCTGGACGCTCAATCCCGCCGGCCAGAACAATGGCTTCGCATATTACGAGAACCGCCACGAGCCGGGCGACGTCACCTTGCGTGGGCGGACCTATCCACCGACGCTCGAGGGCGGCATCCAGTCGATCCGGGACCTCTCCAACGATCCAGCGACTGCTCGTCACATCGCGACGAAACTCGCGATCCACTTCATCGCCGACGATCCGCCGGCCGGGTCCGTCGCCCGGCTGGAGAAGACCTTTACCCAAACGCATGGCGATCTGCGGGCGTTGGCCCACACCATCGTCGACGATCCCGCGGCTTGGCAGTCCGGCAACAAGATGCGCACGCCGGTCGAATACGTCACCGCCGGCTACCGCCTGCTCGGTTTGCCGAAAGGCGACAACACCGACAAGCAAGTCCAGGGCGCTGTGGCCGCGACGCGGCTGATGGGGCAGACGCCGCTTGCCCCGCCGGCGCCGAAGGGTTGGCCCGATACTGCCGACGCCTGGTCCGGCCCCGACGCGATCCTGACACGCATCGAATGGGCGAAGCGTGTGGGACAGGGCATGCCCAACGGGTTTGATGCCGGCACCATTGCCGATGCCGGCATGGGCCCGTTGCTTACGCCCGCGACCAAGACCGTGATGGCGCACGCCGCAAGCCAATCCGACGCACTCGCCTTCCTCATCTCCAGCCCCGAATTCCAGCGTAGGTGATCGCCATGACGACACGCCGCTCCATTCTGCAATCCATGACCGCTATCGGCGCGCTGACCATGTGGGACGCGCCGATCCGTTACGCCTTCGCGAACGTGGCGACTGATCGGCGCTTCGTCGTGGTGATCCTGCGCGGCGCGCTGGACGGGCTCGCCGCCGTGCCGCCGCACGGCGACAAGGATTACAGCTCGGTGCGCGGTCAGCTCGCGCTCTCGAATGTGCACGACATCG
>DATEZM010000121.1:0-7882 GCA_035255625.1 Rhizomicrobium sp.
GATGCAGCCGCTCACCTGGCTGGGTTGCAGCTGGTGTCTCGTGCGCCTGGCACAGTCGAAGGACGAACGCTGGTGGCTGGCGTTCGGCGCCATCGCCGGCATCGGACTGCTGAGCAAATATCTGATCCTGTTTTACATGGCTGGTCTGGCGGTCGGCATTGTCGCGACGCCGCTGCGCACGTCGTTGCTGCGGCCCTGGATCTACCTTGGCGCCGCCATCGCGTTGCTATTCCTGGCGCCGAGTGCCTATTGGCAGGCGCAACACGGCTGGCCGTTTTTGGAACTCGGCGCCGCGGGCGTGAACGGCAAGAACCTGGCGCTCTCGCCACTCGCGTTCTTCGGCCAGCAGGTCCTCTTCGTGGGGCCGGCCGCCATGCCGGTCTGGCTCGCGGGGCTCTGGCGTTTCTCGGTGCGCCCTCAACTCCCACAGCTTCGCGCGTTTCCGATCGCTTATGCCGCGATGGTTGCTCTGTTCTATGCGCTTCATGGCAAGGCCTACTACCTCGCGCCGGTTTATCCCGTTCTGCTGGCGGGCGGCGCGGTCGCCATCGAAGGTTGGTTTTCACGACCCGTTCTGCGAGCCGCGGCCATCGGCATCGTGACGGTAGTGGGCCTGCTGTTCGTGCCTCTGGTGCTTCCGCTCCTGCCGCCTCCGAGTTACGTCACCTATGCCCGCATGTTCGGTTTGGGTCCGAGCGCGGCGGCGACCGAACGCGGCGCGCAAAGCGTCCTGCCGCTGCATCTGGCGGGAATGATCGGCTGGCCGGAGATGGCGCGCGCGGTGACGAATGCCTATCGCGCCTTACCGCCGGAGGAACGCAAGAACGCAGTCTTCTATGGCCAGGTGTATGGCGAGGCAGGTGCTCTCGAAGTCTTCGGAAAACCACTTGGCGGTCTGCCAGCGGTCGCTGGCCACAACAACTTCTATCTCTGGGGTTTGAACGGCCATTCGGGATCGGTGGTGATCACGTTGGGCACGAATGTTCCGCAGTTGCTGGCCAACTATCGCGACCGCCAGATCGTGAGCTGGATCAGAACGCCTTATGCGATGCCGTATGAGACGAACATTCCGATCTTCGTTCTTCGTAAGCCGCGTGTCCCGCTGTCGGTCCTCTGGCCCCAGCTGAGGCACTACGACTAGGGCGTCAATTCCGTCCGTGACTCCGGCGTCATTCCTTGTCACGATTGCTCCAGAGCAACTTCAGGAATCTGTGCCATGGACAAGGTCGTCACCAATCCCAAGGGCTTCTCAGCCGAAGGCCTCGCCAAGATCGCGCCGACGCTCACGCCGATCGTCGAAGCCGGCGATCTGTCGGGCGTCGTGACGCTGCTGTTCCGCGATAGCGAGATCGCGCAGCTCAACACCATCGGCCACCGCGACATCGCCAAGAAGCTGCCGATGGAGCGCGACACGCTGTTCCGCATCGCCTCGATGACCAAGCCGGTCACCTCGATCGCGGCGCTGATGCTGATGGAGCAGGGGAAGTTCTCGCTCTCCGACCCGATCTCCAAATTCGCGCCCGAGTTCAAGTCGATGCGCGTGCTGAAGGATGCGCAGGGCCCGCTCGACCAGACCGTGCCGGCCAATCGCGAGATCACCTTCGACGATATCTTCACCCACCGCTCGGGTCTGGCCTACGGCTTCTCCTCGCTCGGTCCGATCGCGCACGAATATCAGCGCGTGCTGGGCGACGTGCTCAACAACGAGATGTCGTCGGACGTCTGGATGAAGGCGCTCTCGACCTTGCCTTTGCTCTACCAGCCCGGCGGGCGTTTCCACTACAGCCATTCGACCGACGTGCTCGGCTTCCTGGTCGGGCGCATGGCCGGCATGCCGTTCCGCGATTTCCTGATGCAGCGCATCTTCAAGCCGCTCGGCATGACCGACACCGATTTCTTCGTGCCCGCGGAGAAGCGCAATCGCGCCGCGGTCGTCTATCGCATGAACAACGAGAAGAACGTCCTCGAACCGCTGCCGTTCAAGCAATACGATTCCGCGCCAGCCTTCTGTGGCGGCGGTGGCGGACTGATCTCGACCGCCGACGACTATCTCAAATTCGCCCGCATGATGCTGAACAAGGGCGAACTCGCCGGCACGCGGCTCGTCACGCCGGCAACGATCGAACTGATGTGCACCAACCGCCTGACGCCGGAGCAGCGCGCCATTCCCTTCCTCGGCTCGATCCCGATGTGGGCCGGCATGGGCTTCGGACTCGGCGTCAGCGTGATCGACGCGCCGGAGAATCTCGGCTTCCTCGGCATGGGCGGGGTGGGATCGTTTGGCTGGCCCGGCGCGTTCGGCACCTGGTGGCAGGCCGATCCGGCCAACGACCTGATCATGATCTACCTGATCCAGAACTCAATGCCGCTGGAGCCCGGTGCGCTCGCCAATCTCGCGGCTGGCCAGCGCATGGGCGGCCGCCTCGCGCTGCCGATGTTCCAGCGCGCGACTTATGAGGCGCTGACGAAATAGGCCCGCGTTCTACCGTGTCTCCGCGTTAATCTGCGCGCGCGGGACGGCGGCCTTCACGATCGGGATCTCGTCGTCGGTCAGCGGCTTCATCCATTGCTTGCGCGCCATCGCCGCGGCAATGAACGGCGCGAGCTCCGCCGCCTTCTTCGCCTCGCGCGCCGCGACCTTTGCCTTGAACGCCGGCATCACCTCCGCCGCGAATAATTCCAGGCCCTCGCAGATATGCGCGTGCTTGTTGCGCCCCGCCTGCTGCAGGAAAATCACCTGATCGATGCCTGCTGCTTCAAAGCCTTCGATGTGGGCGCGGATGTCGTCGGGCGTGCCGATGCCGTTGGCGTTGCGCTGGCTCATCTTCGCGGCGGCGATGATCTCGTCGTCCTGGCGCGCGCGCGATTTCTGGAAGTCCGCGAACAGCGCCGAGCGCCCCGGCTTCACGTCATGCGCCACCAGCGCATTCACGGCATAGCCGAAGAACTCGAAGCCCTCCTGGCCGCGCCTTATCGCTTCGGCGCGATCCTGGTGTAGCGAGAAGTTCGATACCATCGCTATGTTGGCGTTCACCGCATGGCCGATCGGCACGCACGCGTCCGACTTGATGATGCCATAATAGATGTCGGCCCAGGCCTTGGCTTCCTCCGGATTGACGAAGGAAAACGCCAGCGCGCCGACGCCGATCGAGGCCGCAATCTTGATCGTGTCGCGATTGGTGCAGGCCATCCACATCGGCGGATGCGGTTTCTGCACCGGCTTGGGCAGCACGTTGCGGCATGGAAAGGAAAAGCTTTTGCCCTCATAGCCGGGGTAGGGGCTCATCGTCATCATGTTGGCGATCTGCTCGGCCGCCTCGAGCGCCATGGCGCGCTTCTCTTTCGCCGGAATGTGGAAGCCGCCGAGTTCGAGCCGCGTCGCACCTTCGCCGATGCCGAAATCCAGCCGCCCGCGCGAGATGATGTCGAGTGTCGCCAGGCCTTCGGCCGTGCGCGCCGGGTGGTTGTAGTTGGGGATCACCTGGCGGATGCCATGCCCGACGCGGATGGTCTTGGTGAGCGCCGCGCAGGCCGCGAGAAACACCTCCGGCGCCGAGGAATGCGAATATTCCTCCAGGAAATGATGCTCGACCTCCCACGCGTAGTCGTAGCCGAGCCGGTCGGCGAGCACGACCTGCTCCAGCGCATCGTGAAACAGCTTTGCCTCGTCGCCCTCGTTCCAGGGCTTGGGCAGCTGGTGCTCGTAGAAGATGCCGAAACGCATGGCGTTCACCGTGTTCTGTCTGGGCACAGGGTAGGGGGTCGTGCCCATCGACGGCAAGGCGGATTGACAACGCGCGGTCGGTCGTGAACACTTTACCCTTCGGTGAAGTATATCGAACGGAGGATGCAGTCGTGAGAAACGGTTTTGGGTTGGCCGCCTGCGGTGCGGTGCTTGTGCTGGGTGCAAGCGGCCCCGTCCTCGCTGCGGATGCGCCGCCGGCTTACCCCGGCATGGCGCCGCTCGCACAATATCTGATGGCGCCCGCCGACGAGATCGCGCTGGCGCGCAGCACGGCGCCGGCGTCGGTCTCGGACGGCGCCGAGATTCTGGTGCTCACCAGCCATGGCTACGAGACCGCGGCCAAGGGCACGAACGGCTTCGTCTGCGTGATCGAGCGCTCCTGGGCCAGCGGTTTCGACGACGCCGAGTTCTGGAATTTCCACGAGCGCGGACCGCTCTGCATGAACCCCGCAGCCGTGCGCACGGTGCTGCCGTCCTATATCGAGCGCACGCAATGGGTGCTGTCCGGCCTCACCCGGGACCAGATGCTGGCGAAGGCCCGCACCTCCGCCGTCGCCAACGCCGAACTGGCGCCCGGCGCGATGTGCTACATGCTGTCGAAAGGCGGTTATCTGTCCGATGCCGGCCACCACTGGCATCCGCATATCATGTTCTGGGTGGGCCACGCCGACGCGGCGTCATGGGGCGCCAATCTTCCCGGCTCGCCAGTGCTGGGCGGCCCCGATGGTCCCGGCGATCCGGTGTCGACGTTCTTCGTGCTCGTCGCCAAATGGTCCGACGGATCGTCCGCGATGGACATGGCAAAGCCGTGAACCAGACCGAGCGCCTCGACCGCGTCTTCGCCGTCCTGTCCGATGCCACGCGCCGCGCCATCCTCGCGCGTCTCGAGCGCGAGGAGCGCGGCGTCAGCGTCAGCGATCTGGCGCGGCCGCATGCGATCAAGCTGCCGGCGGTGATGAAGCATCTCGATGTCCTCGATGACGCCGGCCTGATCACGCGCGCCAAGACCGGCCGCACGGTGACGGTGCGCCTCCAGCCCAAACCGATGCGCGAGGCGATGGAGTGGCTGCGCCGCTACGAGCGCTTCTGGTCCGCCAGCCTCGACCGCCTCGCGGCCTATGCCGAGGCGAAGGAAAACGAAACGCGAAAGGCAGGAAAATGACCAGTCTCACCCTCGTGCGCCGCATCAAGGCACGCCCTGCCATCGTGTTCGACGCGCTGGTCACCGCCGAAGGGATTTCGCAATGGTGGGGGCCGGACGCCGGGCCCGTGCTGTTCGCCAAGTCCGATCCCCGCGTCGGCGGCCGCTACCAGCTCCGCTTCCGCAGGCTGGCCGGCGATGAGTTCGAAACCAGCGGCGAATTCCTCGAAGTCACGCCGCCGGAGCGCGTGCGCATGACGTGGCTCTGGGCCGGCGACACGGACGCGTCACTGATCGAGATCGTCCTGCGCCCGATCGCGGAGGGCACCGAACTGACGTTCACACAGTCGCGCCTGCCAGACGAAAAGACAGCGCGCGGCCACGAAAAGGGCTGGAGCGGCTCGCTCGACAAGCTGGAGGCGCTGTTTGCCTGATGTCCTCGACGATGCCGGCCTCATCAGCCGCAACAAGACGGGTCGTATCGTCGTCGCGCGCCTCCAGCCCAAGCCGATGCGTGAGGCCATGGAGTGGCTGCGCCGCTACGAGCGCTTTTGGAACACGAGCGTCGGCCGCCTGACAACGCTTGTTGAAGCGCGTGAAACCGAAGCCCGCCAGACGCAGGCAGGCCGAGATAAACCAAAAGGGGCCGGACGATGACCAGTGTCACGCTCGTGCGCCGCATCAGGGCGCGGCCGTCCATCGTGTTCGAGGCGCTGGTCCGCGCCAAGGACATCGCGCAATGGTGGGGCCCCGATGCCGGACCTGTCCTCATCTCGGAAGTCGATGCCCGCGTTGGCGGTCGCTTCCGGATCCGCTTCCGCCTGCTCGACGGCACCGAGCACGAATGCACCGGCGAATATCTCGAAGTCACGAGGCCCAAACGCGTGACGATGACATGGCGCTGGACCGAAGGCGGCGCCGACGCCGGCGAGTCGCGCCTTGTCTTCGTCCTGCGCGCGATCTCCGAAGGCACCGAACTCACGCTCACGCATGGGCGTCTCCAGGACGAGGAGTCGAAGCTGAGCCACGAAGGCGGCTGGAGCGGCGCGTTGGACAAGCTGGTCGCCATGCTGGAGCAGGGCTGAGCGAGAGAAGACTGGCTCGTCGCTCGGGCCGCAAGCTATCCTCAACGAAATCGGCTAGTCATTGCCGAGTTGGTCGGCGAGCATGACCTGCTCCAGCGCATCATGAAACAGCTTTGCTTCATCGCCGAGAGATTTCGAAACGTGTGGCTGTCTCCCTATTGTACTTTTCACAAGCGTAAGAACTTGCGGCGGCGACCTGCAAGCTTATATTTCGCGCGCCTTCAAAGGCGCCGCCGATGACCGATATTGGTAGCGCTCAATCATGAATATCCGGTGGGAGGGACAATGATTGCGGATAAAATCAAAGGGTGTCTTGTGTCAGTGGCCGAAGATGCCCTGACGTGGCCCGACAATGGTGGTCTGAAGTCGCGCCCCTGGACGCGTGAAATAAAAGTGAGACTAACCCTACTCGGGCACGAGCAGAACTATGAGGTTTGCTGTTCGGGTGGGGATGGAGCGCAGCGTTGGGGCGAGTGGCTCTACGACATTTGCTGGTTAGAAGTAAGCAGCGAAATTCCTGGCTTATATAAGTCGCTTCCGCTGGCGCTGGAAAGCGAATGGGGAATGTCGATGGATGAAGTGCTGCCCGATTTTCAGAAGCTCGTTTTTTCTAACGCCGATCTTCGCGTAATGATCTGGCAAAATCGAAATGACGAATCATTGGCGGTGGACGCACGATTTCTTCGCCTGCAGGTAAGCGTCGCTGGTCAGAGGCAAGAGCAGTATTTGCTGGCGGGCTTTGACACTTCATCGCAGTCGTTTCGCTTCTACTGATGTCAACAAAAAGGCCGGAGCGTCGCCGCCCCGGCCTTTTTCATTTCAGTCGGGAAGACCCGTTCTCAGTTATACGCCTCGAACAAGCCCGCGCCGCCCTGGCCACCGCCGATGCACATCGTGACGACGGCGTATTTCACGTTCTTGCGGCGCCGGGCTTCCTGGAGGATGTGGCCGGTGAGGCGCGCGCCGGTCATGCCGAAGGGATGGCCGATGGCGATCGAGCCGCCATTGACGTTGTACTTCTCCGGATCGATGCCGAGCTTGTCGCGGCTGTAGAGGCACTGCGACGCGAACGCCTCGTTCAGTTCCCACAGATCGATGTCGCTTACCTTGAGGCCGAAGCGCTCGAGCAGGCGCGGCACCGCGAACACCGGGCCGATGCCCATCTCGTCGGGCTGGCAGCCATAACTCGCCCAGCCCATGAAACGGCCCATCGGATTGAGACCGGCCTTCTCGGCCGCCTTGGCTTCCATCAGCACCACCGCGGCGGCGCCGTCGGAGAGCTGCGATGCATTGCCGGCGGTGATGAAGTTGCCCGCGCCCTTCACCGGCTCCAGCTTGGAGAGGCCTTCCATCGTCGTGTCGGGACGGTTGCATTCGTCCTTGTCGACGATGTAGTCGACGATCTTCTCTTCCTTCGTCTCCTTGTTGACGACCTTCATCTTGGTCTTCATCGGGACGATCTCGTCCTTGAACTTGCCGGCCTGTTGCGCTGCCGCCATGCGGCGCTGCGACTCGAGCGAGTACTCGTCCTGGTACTGGCGCGAGACGTTGTAGCGCTTGGCGACGACGTCGGCGGTGTCGATCATCGGCATGAAGATCGCCGGATATTCCTCGACCAGCTTCTTGTCGACATTGTTCGGCCCGGCACCCGGGTTCGGGATCGAGATCGACTCGACGCCGCCCGCCACGAGGCACTCGCTGAGATCGCCGCGGATCGAGTTCGCCGCCATTGCGATCGACTGCAGGCCCGACGAGCAGAAGCGGTTGATGGAGACGCCGCCGGTCGTCACCGGCAGGCCGGCGAGCAGCGCCGCCTGGCGGCCGATATTGCCCGCGCCATGGGCGCAGTTGCCCATGTAGGAGTCCTCGACCTTGGCCTTGTCGAGGCCGGAACGCTCGACCGCGTGCTTG
>DATEZM010000122.1:0-10846 GCA_035255625.1 Rhizomicrobium sp.
CGCGGCGCGCACACGGCTTCCCGGTTGACGGATTCGCTGCATAGTTGGAGTGGAGCCTACTCCATCGCTGCAGGAAAGCCAATTTGTCGTGATCGGTTAAGCATTTGCGACAACGGCTGGGAGCGGCGAACTCAGAACAACGCCGCGACTACGTTCTCGCCGCCGTAATTCTCGACGAACACCAGCACCTTATAACCTTGCGCCATCTGCAGGTTGCCGGCGGCATCGTGCATGAACAACCCGTCATTGCTCATCGTCGCTGTGCGGCGGTCATAGGCGAAACGCGGCGCCAAACCTTTGTACTCGGCACGGATCAGGTTGAAGAGCTCCGCCGCATTCTCGGGGGCGACGCGGATGCAGCCGGCGCTGGCGCGGCTGCCGAGCTGGGCGATCTCGATACCGACGGCGCCGTGGATGGCGAGACCGGTCTGCAGACCGTCATGCTCCCAGTTGAAGAACATGGCGTGCGGCATCGGCTCGTGCCACTGGCCGGAAAAATGCGTCTTGTACATGCGGCCGGGATCGAGCTCGTAATAGCCGCGCGGCGTGACGCTCGGCTGGCGCGTGCCGTCGGCAGCGATCTCGTTCTGCTCGCGGCCGGTCGAGGCCGGCCAGTCGTGCAGCAAGGCGAGATTGCCCGACGCGTCCTTACTGAAGACGTACATGTGTTGCGCCCAAGGACCGCTCGACGCTTTGGATACGTAGAGGAAGAGCGAGAAGTTCCGGAACATCTCGCGGGTCAGGCTGTCTCTTAGGCGCATCGTGACGCGCACGATGTCGGCCGGGTTCGACGCAGCACTGCTCGGGGGCGGCGGCGCGAGCGCGAGTTCGGGACGCGGCGGCGGTGTGGTGCTGTCGGGCTCGACCTGGATGTCAGGCGGCGCGATGTCCTGCGCCTGCGGCGTGACCAGCACCGGCTCGGGCGCGACGGGCGGTGCAGGCGCTTTGCGAATGACCAAGGCGAGATCGCGGTTGGTCGCGGCGGGAGAAGGACGCACTGAAGATTGGGCACCCGAGATCACGGCTATCATCTGCTTAGCGGTATCGCGGACGAGACCGGCGGCCGGTTCGGCGACGTAGCTGCGCGTCGCTTCGAGGGTCGCGGCAACCGTCCGGCGGCTTGCCTGGTTCAGCGCCGGATTCCGGTCAAGCACGAGCGCGGTGCTGAACGCCAAGGCGCACAACAGGTAGATCACGCTCAAGGCCCGAAGCGTGGACATGGAATCCCTAGCGGAAGCTCCCCCCACAATAACCATAGATTTGCGGCTTGTCCCACTCCGGAACAGTGTGGGGGTTAACGCGCAATCATGACAATTGGATGCCGGCCGCGAAGGAGGCCGGAAAACTCAGGATTGCGGCGGGGCGGCCGGCAAACCGGGTAAATTGTCGATCACCACCAGGACGCGCAGGCCGTCGGTCAGCACGACGTCTCCCTTCTCGTCACGCGCCGTGATGCCGTCGGTGTTCGTCGTGCCGCGGGCGGAATCGAAGGCAAAAACCGGAACCTGGCCGCGCTCCTCGGCGAGGAAACGGTGGTAGAGCAGGTTCGCCTTCTCCAGCGGCAGCCGCACGCAACCACCCGAGGCGCGATGGCCGATATCCGCGAGTTCGTGTCGGCCGATCGCGGCATGCAGTGCCACGCCAGACATCTGGGTGCGATAGGCGTAGTTCAGGAACATCGCCCATGGCATCTGCGCATCGTTCCATTTGGCGGAGCGCGCCATCGGGAAAAAGCGGTGGACGTCGAGTTCGAACAGACCGGTGGGCGTCGCTGTGAAATACTGCTCGCTCTGTTCGCGCCCGGTCGAGACAGGAAAGCTCTGCTCGAAGGTGAGCGTGCCATCGTCGGCCTTGCGGAACAGGAAGAGATGCTGTGCCCATGGTCCGCTCGCCGCCTTGCTGACATAGATGAAGGTGTCGAAATAGGGCGCAAGCGCTGCCGGCACCTTGTCCGACAGATGCGCGGCGACGCGGCTTGCCTGCTCGGCAATCATCGCGGGATCGGGCGCGATCGGCTGCGGCGGCAGGGGCACCGCTGCGACGGCGTCGGCTGGTAGCGACGGCTTCGACACCCGGACAGCAATCGTACGCGGTCGCAATGGCACAACGGGCGGCGCCGCGACGAGCGTCTTGACCATCACGACGGCCTTGGCCGCATGCACGACCGGCTTCATCGCGAGCACGCGATGCTGCGGCGGCGGGACGAAGGCGATTGCGTACGCCATCGCTGCGATCAGGAGAGATGCCGTAGCGGCGAGTTCCTTCAAGTCGAATAATGGACGAAGGGACATGCTGAAAGACCAGCGACGCAGGCGTCATCCTGCCGCAAAATCCGCACGCCTGACCAGTGGTCAGATGCCGACTTCGACCGTCTCGGCGCGCGGTGCCTGGATGCGTGCGAGTTCCGCAGGCAGCCGCCGGCTCGCCATCCAGAAGCACCAGGCCGCGATCAGCCATGTGGCGGTGGTCGACAACATCGCCCAGCGGATCGAATCGGCGCCCAGCATCGGATGCAGCAGGTCGCTCTCGAGGCCCACCAGCCACGGACCGGTGCCGAAGCCGATGATGTTCAGGATGAAGAGCAGGATGGCAGCGGCCTGCGCCCGCATGCGCAGCGGCACGAGGCTCTGCACCATCGCATAGCATGGCGCGAGATAGGCCGCGCCGCTCATGGTCGGGATTACCGCGCACCACACCGCGACGGCGAAATTGTTCGACAGAAAGTAGAACGGGAACAGCGGCACCGCGAAGCCAATGAAGAACAGGATCACCCACATGTTCCAGCGCACGTCGCGCTTGCTTAAGGCATCCGCCAGCACGCCCGACATATAGGTTCCGATACCGCCGACGACACCGAACAATCCGCCGATCAACAGGCCGCGCGCCTCGGGTGTCAGATGGAACACTTGGCTGTACATCAGCGGCACGAAGGAAGTCCCTGCGTAGCCGCCGAAGGCCGCCATGGCGGTGCCCATGGCGATGTAGCGGAACGACCGCTGCGACCACAGATAGGCGATGGTCTCGTTGAGATTCGGCACGCGGCCGTCGTCGGCGATCTTCTCGGCTTGGCCGCGCCTGGGTTCAGGAACGGTGAAGATGAAGAGAAAGGCGAGCACCAGGCCGGGGATGCCGGCGGCGAGGAACGCGTCGCGCCAGCCGTAATGTTGCTCGACCCAGCCGCCGCCGAAGAAGGCGAGTAGCAGGCCGACATTGAGACCGGCCGCATAGAAGGACAGCGCGGCGGCCCGTTCCTTCGGTTCATAGAGATCGGAGATGATGGCGTTCACCGAGGGCGAGGTGCCGGCCTCTCCGATGCCGGTGCCAATGCGCGCGGCGACGAGCTGGCGGAAGGTCGCGGCGTAAGCCGAGACCGCCGTCATTGCCGCGAACAGCATCATCGAGATGGCGATGACGTTGCGCCGGTTGACGCGATCAGCCAGCCAGGCGAGCGGCACGCCGAGCGTGGCATAGAGGATCGCGAACACCGTGCCGGAGAGGAAGCCAAGGTCAGCGTCGGAGAGGTGGAATTCGGCTTTGATCGACGGCAGGAGCTGATTGAGGATGTTGCGGTCCATGTAATTGATCACATAGACCAGCGTCAGCATCACCAGGATATAGCGGCGCGACACGCCGGTGCGCGACGCAGTGATCTGATCAGCCAATTGCAATTCCCCGATGATCTTTTCAGGACGCTAGCAGAAACCACACCGCTGTCATCTCTGCCCGTGGCGTTCCTTCTTGCGGCCCTTGACCGCGAGATCGACGGTGAGCAGGCGGCGCTGGCCGCCGACGCGCATCTGCTCGGAGCCCAGCAGATACATCATCGCCTGATAGTCGCCGAGCGAGTCTTCGACCGCGTTGGTGAAACCTTGCGCGTCCTGCGCCTTGTTCATCTGGATTTTCGCGAAACGCAAAGCGTCGGGCGAATTCTCTGCGACGCGATGGGCGTAGTCGTAGGTTTCCTGCTCCAGTTTCTCCGGCGCGACGACGCGGTTGACGAAGCCATAGGCGGCGGCCTCACCGGCCGAGATGAAACGGCTCTCGAAGCACAATTCCTTGGCGCGGCGGATGCCGATGTCCCAGGGGATCGACATGTATTCGACGAAGCCGGCGAGGAATTCGGCGTTCGACGCGGCGAAGACGATGTCGCAGCACGCCGCCGTCATCCAACCGGCATAGATGCAGAAGCCTTCGACCATCGCGATGGTCGGCTTGGAAAAATTGCGCCAGCGCAGATGGACGTCGAGATTGTATTTCTTGAACTGGTCATAGGCTTCGATTGTGCCGGCCTCGGCGCCCTGCGCCTTGCGGTATTCGAGAGCCTCCGGCGTACCGAGATCGTGGCCGGAGGAGAAATTGCCGCCGGAGCCGCGCAGGACGACGACGCGCACCGATTTGTCTGCACCAGCGCGTGTGAACGCCGCATCGATTTCGTCGAGCATGCGATAGGAAAGCGCGTTGCGGAATTTCGGCCGGTTCATCGTGATGGTCGCGACGCCGCCGTCGGTCGCATAGAGGATGTCATGAAAGGTCATGGGAGGACTCCTGATCGACACCTAACTTAACCCTCCCGTTCACGGGAGGGTCGATAAAATCCGGGCACAGCGAGGATTTTTCGGGGAGGGGGCAGTGCCGCGGGACCGTGCTCCTCTGGATGGTCTGTCCCCTCCCCGAAATTTGTCTCGCTGCGCGATCCAAATTTCGACCCTCCCGTGAACGGGAGGGTTGATCAGTGCGCAAACCTGCCGCTCTTCGCCCAGCCTCTCGGCGGCAAGCGTCCCGCTTGCGCGCGGGCGCCGCGCCAGTCTTTCAGTTCGGCGGCGGAGAATTCGCGGTTGTTCTCGTCTTTGAGGCCGTCTTTGGCCGTGAACGTCGTCGCATCGAGCAAGCCGCCGTCCTTGTAGCGCTGCAGATAGACGCCCTGCCCGCGCGCCATCTCCGGCACTTCGTCGAGGCCGAAGAGCAGCAGCTTGCGGTTCTCGCCGATCACCGCGACGGTGTCGCCGTCGACGAAGGTGCAGGACTTGGCCTCGACGCCGGTCTTGACGTTCATCACCCGCTTGCCGGCCTTGGTCATCGCCACCGCCTCGTCCTCGTTCGTCACGAAGCCGTGGCCGCTCTCGGCGGCGAGCAGGAGCTTGCGGCCCGGGATGTGCGCGAACATCGTGACGATGTCGGCATCGGGCGGCAGATCGACGAAAGCACGGATCGCCTCGCCATTGCCGCGGCCGCCGGGCAGCTTGACGCCTTCGAGCGTGAAGAAGCGGCCGTCGGTCGAGAACAGCATCAGCTTGTCGGTGGTCTGGGCATGGACCCAGAATTTGCGCCGGTCGCCTTCGCGGTATTTGACGCTGTCGTTCTCTTCCATGTGGCCCTTGAAGGAGCGCAGCCAGCCCTTCTCCGACAGCGCGACGGTGATCGGTTCTTTTTCAACCGCGCTGGCGAGCGCGTCTGCTTCCTCGGCCAGCGCCTCGATCTTGTCGATGTGCTTGGCCTCAACGATCTGGGTGCGGCGCTTGCCCAGCGCTGTCCGGGCGCCAAACCTGGCGTCGATCGCCTTCACCTCGTCGATGAGCTTCTCGTCCTTCAGCTTCTCGGAACCGAGCAGTTTCTTCAGCTCCTTCTGTTCCTTGACCAGATCGTCGTGCTCGCCGCGGATTTGCATTTCCTCCAGCCGGCGCAGGGCGCGCAGCCGCATGTTGAGGATGGCTTCGGCCTGGTTGTCGGTGAGCTTGAACGCCTTCATCAGGACGGGCTTTGGCTCGTCCTCGTTGCGGATGATCTTGATGACCTTGTCGAGGTTCAGATAGACGGCGAGATAACCTTCGAGGATCTCGAGCCGCGCCGCGATCTTTTCGAGACGATGCTTCGAGCGGCGCTCAAGCACCTCACGACGGTGATCGACGAAGGCCTGCAGCGTCTCCTTCAGGCTCATCACCTTCGGGACAGTGCCGCCATCGAGCACGTTCATATTGAGCGGGAAGCGGGCTTCGAGATCGCTTGAACGGAACAGTTGCTCCATCAGGATCTCGGCTTCGACCGCGCGGCTCTTCGGCGTCAGCACGATGCGGACATCCTCAGCCGACTCGTCGTGGACGTCGTCGAGCAGCGGCAGCTTCTTCTGCTCCAGAAGTTCGGCGATCTGGGTGATCAGCCTGGCCTTCTGGACCTGATAGGGAATCTCGGTGACGACGATCTGGTAGACGCCGCGCGCGCCCTCTTCCTTCTTCCATTTGGCGCGGACGCGGAAGGAGCCGCGGCCGGTCTTGTAGGCTTCCGCGATCGTCTCGGCGTTGTCGACCAAGATGCCGCCGGTCGGGAAATCGGGACCGCGTACGATGTCCGAAAGCGTGCGGTCGCGGGTGCTGGGGTTGTCGATCAGCTTGCGCAGCGCCTCGCACAATTCGCCGACATTGTGCGGCGGGATCGAGGTCGCCATGCCGACCGCGATGCCCGACGAGCCGTTGGCGAGCAGGTTCGGGAAGGCGGCCGGCAGCACGACCGGCTCGCGATCCTGGCCGTCATAATTGGGGCGGAAATCAACCGAGTCCTCGTCGAGACCTTCAAGCAGAAGGCTGGCGACCTCGGTCATGCGCGCTTCGGTGTAGCGGTAGGCGGCCGGATTGTCGCCGTCGATATTGCCGAAATTGCCCTGGCCGTCGACCAGCGGGTATCTCGTTGCAAAGTCTTGCGCCAGCCGCACCAGCGCGTCGTAGATCGCCTGGTCGCCATGGGGGTGGAACGAGCCCATCACGTCGCCGACGATCTTGGCCGACTTCTTGAAGCCCGCGGTCGCGTCGAGTCTCAACAGGCGCATGCCATAGAGAATGCGGCGATGGACCGGCTTCAGCCCATCGCGCGCATCGGGCAGCGCGCGCATGGTGATGGTGGAAAGCGCGTAGGCGAGATAGCGCTCGGCCAGCGCCTTGCCCAGCGGTTCGGATCGGATGTCGTCTTTGGTGTCGGGCATGGGGATTCTCTAAAGCGATTCGCGGCCCGCCAGATCGTCTAACCGCTGTCGCGCTTGCGGCATTTCCTTGTCGTGCGGCGCGAGCACGCGATCCACCAGAAAATGTTCTGTGAGTTTCAGGCCAGCCGCGATGTCGGCGGCATCCGGCGTCGCGTTCTGCGTACCGAGCAGGAAGGGTGGCAAAACGAGCAATCGCCCTCTGTAGGGCGCGCCGGCACTTGCCGACACGGCGCGGCCGCTCTTCGGCGAAACGTAGATCAGATCCTCCGTCCCACCGGTCGAGGCGCAGCGCATGAGATCGAGGCCGAAGCCGAGTTCCTCCAAAAGGCCAGCTTCCCAGCGAATATAGAGAGCGCCCCAATGGGCGAAATCGCTGACCTGTATCGCGTCCAGCAGAACGGTCGCGGCCTCGAACACCGGCGCGTGTACCTCGCGCTCCGGCAGCGCCGCGGAAGCGACCGCCGCGAAAGCGTTGAGGCCGATGAGCGCCTCGCGACTCTCCAGCATGTCCCCGGCCCGCGCCTTGGCGGGCTCGACGGTGAAGTTGCCCAGATGCTCGCCCAGCCGCGCGCGCCAGTGCAGGTGCAGGCTGTTGCCCGGCTGCAGCACCGATTTCGACTTGCGCGATGCGCCACCGCGCACCAGGCCGAGATGCCGGCCATGCGCGCGCGTCAGCGCTTCGAGGATGGCGCTCGTCTCGCCGTGCGGACGGGCGGAAAGCACGATGGCGTCGTCGGTCCATTCCATGCGTGATCAGTCGCCGAGCCCAAATGGCAAATGGCCCGTCAGCACAATACACAGCGAAGCGGTGCCGCCCAGGAACGCGATGAGTCCCAGGAACCGCACGAACCAATTGTATATGGGCGAAAGCAAAAGCCCTTCCAGCGCCGCCTTGCCGTTTGGACTCTTGGCGCGGCGCATTTCGACGGTTTGGCGCGCGAGACGTTGATAGAAAAACATCAGCCCGATGCCGATTGCGATGCCCATCAGCGAATAGAAAAACATTTTTGGATCGTTGACTGTATCGTTCATCGGCTACTCCTCCGGAAATTCCAGTCCCATTTCCTTGTAGTGTTCGCGGCGCTCGGCCCAGTCTTCGCGGACCTTGACGAACAGGAAGAGGTGGATGCGGCGGGCGAAGACCTCCTCCATCTCCTTGCGCGCCATCTCGCCGATCAGCTTGATCGTGGCGCCCCCCTTGCCCAGCACGATCGCCTTCTGGCCCTCGCGCTGGACATAGATCGTCTGCTCGATGCGGGCGGAGCCATCCTTGCGCTCCTCCCATTTTTCGCTCTCCACCGCGCTCGCATAGGGCAGCTCGTCGTGCAGGCGCAGATAGATCTTCTCGCGGGTGATCTCGGCGGCGAGCAAGCGCGACGGGATGTCCGCAGCCTGGTCTTCGGGATAGAGCCACACGCCCTCCGGCATGCGCTTGGCGACGTAGGCGCGCAGATCGGCGACGCCGTCGCCCTTGAGCGCAGAG
Source organism: Rhizomicrobium sp. (assembly GCA_035255625.1). GTDB lineage: Bacteria > Pseudomonadota > Alphaproteobacteria > Micropepsales > Micropepsaceae > Rhizomicrobium. Next base: position 8,454 of record DATEZM010000122.1, read on the forward strand.
ATCAGAAAAATCTCGTCGAAAATTCCTTCGGCGCTCATCTTCTGAACGAGCGGCAGAAGATCGGTCCGCTTCATGCCGTCGATCTTGTTGAGCGCCAGTGCGCCGGTGCGATTGGCGGTCTTCAGAGCCGCGATGATCGCGGCGGTGTCATTGGCGGCATGGCCTTGCGGATTGTCGGTCAGCTCGGCGGCGTCCACCAGCAGGATGATGGCGTCGGCATCGCCGGCGCCGGCCCAAGCGGCGGCGACCATGGCGCGGTCGAGACGGCGGCGCGGCTTGAAGATGCCGGGCGTGTCGACAAACACGATCTGTGTCTCATCGGCGATGGCGACACCGCGCACCGCCATGCGCGTGGTCTGCACCTTGGGGCTGACGATGGCGATCTTGGTGCCGACCAGTGCATTGACGAGCGTCGACTTGCCGGCATTCGGCGCCCCGATGATCGCGGCAAAGCCGCAGCGCGTCATCATTGCGACAGGACCTTGTCCAGTAACTTGCGCGCGGCGTCCTGTTCGGCTTCGCGTTTGGAGCCACCCTCGCCAGTCACCGGATCGTGGCCACTGACGCGGACCTCGATGACGAAATGCGGCGCGTGGTCGGGACCTTCGCGCTTGATCAGCGCATAGAGCGGCGCCGTCGAATTGCCACGACGCGCTTGCGCCCATTCCTGCAGCGCCGTCTTGGCGTCACGCATGTCGTTGCTCAGCGAGGCGATCTGTTCGGCCCAATAGCAATCGATGAAGCGGCGTGCCACTTCGAGGCCGCCGTCCTGGTAGAGCGCCGCGATCACCGCCTCGCAGGCGCCGGCGAGGATGGCGGCCTTGCGGCGGCCGCCCGAAAGCGATTCCGACTTGGCGAGGATGATGTGTTCGGCGAGGGCGGCGCCTTCCGCGGCGCGGGCGCAAGCTTCCTCGCGCACCAATGCGTTGAGCTTGAGTGCCAGCGCGCCTTCGGCATCTTCGGGAAAGCGCTTGTGCAGCTCCTCGGCGATGACAAGGCCGAGCACGCGGTCGCCAAGGAATTCGAGACGTTCGTTGGAGCGGATCGAACTGGCGCTGGAATGCGTGAGCGCGCGCTTGAGCAGCTCCGGATCGGAGAAGCGATGGCCGAGGCGCTGTTCCAGCTCAGTCGATGAGGGTGAACATCCGGCTGAAGCGGATGGCGCCGGGCCAGGTCCAGGGTTCGTACCAGATTGCGCTGTCATCGATGGAGAAGAAGCGCAGTTCCGCGCGTCCGACAAGGTTTTCGGCCGGAACGTATCCCACATCAGCGCGGCTGTCGTCGGAATTGTCGCGGTTGTCACCCATCATGAAATAGTCGCCGGCGGGAACGACAAAGACGGTGGTGTTGTCCTCGTCCGAGTTGAAGCGGTCGAGCACGAGGTAGGACTTTCCGCCGGGCAATGTCTCTCTGTACTGCGGCACATGGCTGACGACGCCGAACGGGTCCCGCTCGATATAGTCGGCAACCCGGACCTTCGGGATCGCCTTGTCGTTCAGATACAGCACGCCGCCCTTCATCTGAACGTGATCGCCGGGCAGGCCGATCACGCGCTTGATAAAATCCTCCATATACTCAGCGGAGTTCCGGTTCGGCATCTTGAACACGACGACATCGCCACGCGCCGGACCGGCGCCGAAGACACGGCCATGGAACGGCGCCAGGCTGTAGGGAAAGGAATTGCGGCTATAGCCATAGGCGAACTTCTCGATGAAGAGAAAGTCGCCGACGAGCAGCGTCGCCTCCATCGAACCCGACGGGATATAGAAGGGCTGGAACAGGAAGGACCGGATGACCAGCGCGATCAGCAGCGCATAGACGATGGTCTTGATCGTCTCGCCCCAGGATTCGCCCTGCGGCTGTACAGGCGTCGCGCCTTTCGCCGGTTCTGGCGGCGGCGGAGGCGGCTCGGCGGCGGGTGGCGGGGGGACAGGCGGTGCTTCCGGCTCCGGCGCGGCGGCCGGTTCGTCGGTCAGCTCGTCAATCAGTTTAACGGGATCGTCGTCGGACATCGCCGTCTTTTGCGGGGCCGGACGCGCGGCGTCAAGCCGACGGCGTGGTTAAGCGGTAGGAACGGCGGAGATGATGACGATCGCCTGGGCGAGCGGAAAGTCATCGGTGATGGTGAGATCGATCTGGGCGGTCATGCCTTTGGGCGTGAGCTCTTCAAGTCTTTTAAGCGCGCCGCCCGTCAGCCGCATGCTCGGCTTGCCGCCCGGAAGGTTGACCACGCCCATGTCGCGCCAGAAGACGCCACGCCTGAGACCCGTGCCGAGCGCCTTGGAGCATGCCTCCTTGGCGGCGAAGCGCTTGGCATAGCTCGCGGCACGCTGGGCGCGCTTGTCGGACTTTTCGCGTTCGAGCGGCGTGAAGATGCGGCCGAGGAACCGCTC
>DATEZM010000123.1:0-15115 GCA_035255625.1 Rhizomicrobium sp.
AGCCGCGATTGGAATAGCTCTCGCGTCCGGTGTCGTGAATTTTCCCGCCGACCGTATCGACGATATCGGCCAGGCGCTGGCGCGGACCGGCGCCGTACTTCTCCGCCAGCGGCGAGGTGTCGGGGAGCGCCGCGATCTCGTATTCGCCGGTTGTGAAAATGTGGCTGAGGTCGATGTCGATCGGCGGAGGCGGCGCAAACGCCGGCATGCGCCGCTCGACGCCCGGCGGCATCGGCAGCGCGAAATCCTTGGCGCGCTCGGCGACGCCGATACGGCCGCCCGACAGGCTCAGCCAGCCGTCGACCCGATCCTGGAAATAGCGGTCCTCGGCCAGAAGCCGGCGCGATGTCATGCCACCCTGGCTGTGGCCGACCAGCCAGAAACGCGCGATGTTGGCTTTGCCGTATTTACCGATCACCTGCTCGACGATGTTGCGCAAATGATCATCGTCGGCCTGGCCGACCCACATGCGCGCCGGCTCCTTGGTCGCGGCCGACGGCGTCGCGATCACGAGGCGATACTTCTCCTTGACGTCGCTTGCGGGAAAATAAGCCCGCTGCCAAGCGCCCACCGAGCCGCCGCCATGCAGGCTGAGCAGGAAGGTGACCTTCTCGCCCGGATTCAGATCGTCGGGATCGTCGAGATAGAATTTGCGGCCCGTCTTGTCGTCGACGGCGGTGATGCTGGCCATGGTCCCCTCCCGGTTCGGTGCGAGCAGTCTAGACACGCCATCGGGCCGCGGCCAAGACAGCCGCAGCGGCGGAGGCTAGGATCGCGGCCCATTCGACAAGGTGTCTTATGCCCCTCAGCAATGCCCAGATGCGTGACGTGCAGAGCGTCCTGCACCCCTACACCAACCCGGTGAAATTCCGCGAGACCGGACCGATGGTGATCGAGCGCGGCGAGGGCGTGCGCGTGTTCGACGAGCAGGGCAAGGACTATATCGAGGCGATGGCGGGGCTGTGGTGCACCGCGCTCGGCTGGGGCGAGAACGAGCTCGCTGAAACCGCGGCGGAGCAGATGAAGAAGCTTGCGTTCGGCCATCTGTTCGGCGGCAAGAGTCACGAGCCGGCCATCGCGCTTGCCGAGAAATTGAAAGAGGTCGCGCCGTTTCCGGTCGGCAAGGTGTTCTTCGCCAACTCGGGTTCGGAGGCGAACGATACGCAGATCAAGCTCTACTGGTACGCGGCCAACGCGCGCGGCCAGACGAAGAAAAAGAAGATCCTCTCGCGCACCAAGGCCTATCACGGCGTGACGCTGGCGAGTGCTTCGCTCACCGGGCTTGCCAACAACCACAAAAGCTTCGATCTGCCGCTCGACTTCGCGCGCTATGCCGATTGCCCGCATTATTATCGGAACGCCGAACCCGGCGAGAGCGAGGCGCAATTCTCCGCCCGCATGGGCGCCAATCTGAACGCGCTGATCGAGAAGGAGGGTCCCGATACCATCGCGGCGATGATCGCCGAACCGGTGATGGGCGCGGGTGGCGTGATCCTGCCGCCACAGGGTTATTTCGATGAAGTCGTGAAGGTGCTCACGCGCCATGGCATCCCGCTGATCGCCGACGAGGTGATCACGGGTTTCGGCCGTACCGGCAACTGGTTCGGCGCGACCACCTACGGCTTCGAGCCACAGAGCATGTCGATCGCCAAGGCGCTCTCATCGGCCTATCTGCCGATCAGCGCCGTGCTGCTGTCGCCGGAATTGTCGGACATCATCGAGCAGGAATCCGGCCGCATCGGCACCTTCGGCCACGGCTTCACCTATACCGGCCATCCGGTTGCCGCCGCGGTGGCGCTCAAGACTATCGAGATCTATCAGCGTCGCGACATCGTCGGCCATGTCCGCCATGTGGCGCCGCAGTTTTTGAAGCGGCTGAAGGCGCTGGGCGAGCATCCGCTGGTAGGCGAAGCGGTGGGTGTCGGTCTGATCGGCGCCATCGAACTCGTCACGGACAAGGCGTCGAAGCGCAATTTCGAACCTGCGAAACAGGCCGGCGCCACGCTCGGCAATTTCGCGCAGGATGAAGGCCTGATCGTGCGTCCGCTGCTGGGCGATCGCGTCGCGCTCTGCCCACCGCTGGTGATCAACGAAGCCGAGATCGGCGAGTTGTTCGACCGCCTCGAACGCGCTCTGGCGAAGACGCTCGACTGGGCGATGCGGGAAAAGCTGATCCCTGCCTGAGCCGCTAGCGCTCCGAGGTGCGCACGCCGCCGACCGGCGCGAGCGCGGTCGTCACGCGGTCAAGCAAAAATTGGCCGTTCTCGCATCCCATGTGGGCGCGTGTGCGCCATCGCGAAGCGGGCGTCAATCCCGACCTGCGGCCCGTGCTCGGGCCGGCGATAGACGAGCTCGCGGCCCTGCCACACTTCCAGCGCATGGCACTCAGTGGGTTTCATCGCATGTGCTAAGATCTTCGCGCGCATTTCGCTGTCGAACTGCACCGAGAAGGCACAAGCGAGCGAGCCATCCTCTTCGAGATAGCAGATGTCATAGGCTGGCATACCGATCCTCCAACATTCGACCCCGCACGAACTTTTTCTACCGCACCAGCATGTAAGTCGAGTGACAAGTGGGTCTACAAAGATCACGAAGGTTAGAAGATCGTTTCAGGAATTCGCAGCATTGGCGGAACGCGATAGACGCTGACGCCTTATCAATGCAGGTCGTCTGCCGGCAATGTGTCCGCGCGGCCTGAAACCTTTGCAAAACGAGGCCAGTCATGTCCGGACCGTTCAAGCTTTCCCCGCTGCCTTACGAAGAATCGGCGCTGGAACCTGTCATTTCCGCGCGCACCATCGGTTTTCATTACCACAAGCATCACAAGACCTATGTCGACACGCTCAACAAGCTGGCCGCAAAAACCGCTTATGCCGATATGCCGCTGGAACGCGTGGTGCAGGCCACGATGGGCGGCGCCGAGGGCTCGAAGGAAAAGAAGATTTTCAACAATGCGGGCCAGGTGTGGAACCACGATTTCTACTGGCACTCGCTGACGCCGAAACCTGCCAAACTGGGAGGGAAACTCGCCCAGGCGGTGGAGCGCGACTTCGGGTCGCTCGACAGCCTGCTCGAAAAGCTCGCGACAGAGGGCAAGGACCAATTCGGTTCCGGCTGGGTGTGGCTGGTCTCGAAGCAGGGCAAGCTCGCAGTCGAGAAGACCTCTAATGCCATCGACCCGATGGCCAAGGGCGTCAACTGCCTCCTCGCGCTCGATGTGTGGGAACACGCCTACTATCTCGACTATCAGAACGAGCGGGCGAAATACCTCGAAGCCGTGCTCGCCAAGACGCTGAACTGGGATTTCGCCGCGGACAATCTGGGCAAGGAGGATCACGCGATCCGCTCCGCCGCGGAGTAGATTGCTTTATGCGCGTTCACCGTCTTCCTTCACCCTTCGAGAATTAAGGAGCGGTAATCTTTGCGTCTTCCGCAAGGGCAGACGCGATGGCGGGCACATTCGGCAGGCGGCAGATGCAAATGGCAGCGGCGGCGCCCCGCGCTTCTGTGGCCGCAGCACCGCGCGCCGAGGCATCCGTGTCAGCGCCGGTTGCGCAAGCGCTTACGCCGGCGCGCACGCCGCCTTTCGTCACCCTGGGCCTGCTTGTTCTTCTGACACTTGTGTTCATGTGGGAAGTGCAGGCGAGCCCGGTCCTGCATCGCGGCTACACCCCGCCGGTCAATGCGCTGATCGGCTTCGGTGCGATCGACGGCGCGCTCATGCGCGACGGCGGGTGGTGGCGGATTCTCACCGCGCCGCTGCTGCACGCCAGTTTCAGCCATCTGATTTCCAACGGCGTCGTGCTCGGCGTCATCGGCTTCATGCTCGAGCCGCTGGTCGGGCCGCGCTGGTTCGCAGCGCTTTATGCGGCGGGTGCGGTCGGCGGATTCTGTGTTCGATCCTGCTCAATCCGTCCGACATTCCGGCGGTCGGTGCGTCGGGCGCCATCATGGGTGTGCTGGCGGGCGCGTTCCTCTGCGGCGCCAGCGCCAAGGCGGGACCTAAGGGACGGCGGATGCAGACCTGGGCGCTGCGCCTGATGCTGCCTGCACTCATTCCGCTTGCTGCCGATGCGCATGTCGATTACGCCGGCCATCTCGGCGGCGTCATCGCCGGGCTGTCGATGGGCGTGATCCTGCAGATGGCTTGGCCGCGCGATGCGGAACGGCCGGAGTTCGGCACAGCGGCGGCGGGGATCGGCGGTGTCGTCGTTGCCTGCGGTGTGCTCGCGCTTGTTGTGCTTCCGCACAAGGCGGTCATGGCGGAAACGGCGTCGTCGTCGAGATTGATACCCGATGAGGCCGTGCCGACGCTCTCGGACGTCACCTCCGATCGCGCCCGCGCTTTGCTCGAGCACTATCCGCACGACCCACGGGCGCACCTGATGCGCGGCTTCGCATTCCTGAAGGACGACCACGACCTCGCCGATGCGGAAGAGCAATTCCGCCAGGCGCTCGCGGCGAAGGATCTGGGGGCCTCGGGTCTCGATAGCGGGTTCGAGAAGACGGTCACCGTCCTGCTCGCGCTGACCGTCGCTTATGAGCACCGGCCCGATGAGGCGCGCGCGCTAGGCGGGCCGCTGTGCGGCTATGCTGACGAGAATCTGCCGGAAATCACCGACAATCTGCACAAACAGCACGTCTGCGACTGACACGCTGCAAGGTCGGAGTTTCCACAAAATTCTATCGCTAGCATTTTCTGGCAATTAAATGACTCAGTTTTCGCTGTGACGTGCGAAATATTCTTGAGCCGCTTGACGTTGACGTAAGCGGCGTTCCAGACTGGGATAACTGAGAAATTGTCAGGGAGACCGGGCGACGAGGCGACGAGGCCGAGCGATCCGTTGAACAGATGAACCACTTGAACCGCACCTACACGATCCGTCAGCTCACCAAGGAGTTTGATGTCACCGCGCGCACGCTGCGCTTCTACGAGGACGAGGGCCTGATCGCGCCCGAGCGGCGCGGCCAGACACGCATCTACGCCAACCGCGACCGCGCCCGCATCATCCTCATCCTGCGCGGCCGCCGCGTCGGCTTCTCGCTGAGCGAGATCCGCGAGATTCTCGACCTCTACGACACCCATCACGATGGCGGCGTGACGCAGACGCTGCACGCCCGCAAGAAGTTCGAGGAGCAATTGCACAAGCTCGAACGCCAGAAGGTGGATATCGAGGATTCGCTGACAGAGCTCAAGCGCGCGATCTCCACGATCGACGACGCCATTTCCAAGGGCCAGCTCGCGAAGAATCCGCTGCACCAGGTAGCCGCGGAGTAGGCGTCCTAGTTCTCGGCCGGCAGGGTAGCTATCACGTCGTGTACCAGCCGGCCGACGCCGGCGATGTCCGCGCCGGGGCCGTGCGAGAAGCCGAAGCGCACGATGACGAGATTGCGCGACGGCACGATCACGATGTACTGGCCCATATAGCCGCGCGCCATGAAGGCGTCGGTCGGCGCGCCCGGAATGCCCCAGCGCATGTCCCATTCGGTCAACGCTGCGTCCGTCTGGTTGAGCCAGAACCCTGCACCGTAACCGGTCGCCAGCGTCGGCGTCGTCGAATAATGCACCCAGCCGCCGGGCAGGATTCTGTGTCCGGCGGCGACGCCATCGCTCAGATAGAGCAGGCCAAAGCGGGCCCAGTCGCGCGGTGTGGCGAGAACCGACCATGCGCCCTGCATCGTGCCCGCCTGGTCGAAGTGGATAGTCACATGACGCATGCCGAGCGGATCGAAGATCTCGCGATGCGCGAAATCGCTCACACCCTGCGGCCCGCCGCCGATAGAATCGCCGACGATGCGCGAGAGCACCGTGTAGGCGCGGCTGCTATAGCCCCATTTCTGGCCTGGCGGTGACAGCAGCGCGGCGCCGGCCGCGAAATGCGCAGTGTCGGCCTGCGTGTACCACATATGCGTGGCGATCGACGGCCCGCCGCCTTCGTCGAAACCGAAGCCCTCGTCCATGCGCAGCAGATTGTCGAGCGTGATCGCGGCGCGCGCATCGCCGCGCCATTCCGGCACGGCGGCGGGCTCCGTTACGTCGAGCCTGCCTTCGCGCACCAGCACGCCGATCAGCGCATTGACCACGGATTTTGCGATCGAGTGGCCCGACAGTGGCGTGTCGATGCCATAGCCCGGCGCATAACGCTCGGCGATCACGCGCCCGCCATGAACGACCACCACCGCCGCAGTCGCGCGCGGCGCCTGTCCCGCTTGTTCGTCGAACGCCGCATCGACTGCTGCGGCGAGCGCGGGACTCGCGGCATGAACAATTTCCGGACCTGCGATCTCCGGCAACAGCTGCGGCGCCGGCGATGATGGCTTCAGTGCAGCCGGCATGCGGTCGTCGTGCACCAGCGTGCAGCCGCGGCCCTCGCGATAAACAGCACGCGAGGCGAAGCCGCCGGCAATCGTGCTGCGCGCTTCTGCCTTGTCGCGGTCGACAGTGGTGTTGAGCGCCCAGCCGATAGCACCCATTCCAGGCTCCGGGAGCAATTCCTTCACCAGCGCATCCTGCGGCGAAACGTGCGAGACGAACTGCGCCGTGCAGGCGGTCTGACTCGCCGCATTGGTTGCCTCGTCAAGCAGGCTCAGCGGATTGGCCGAGCAGCCGGCCAAACCCGTTGCCAGACAAACAATCGCCAATCTGTGCCGCATGCCGTTTTCCTGTTGCCTGTCTTCCTGCACAAGCAATATATGAGCAAAGCTCATATTTTCTTACTCGCATCGGAAGACGTCGCGATGGCCGCACGGATCGCCGGGAAACCCCTTGATCGCAAACGCAGATCGCCGCTGCGCGCGGGTTCGCGCGACACGGTTGAGACGATTTTCGAGGCGGTGGCTCGCATTCTGCAGGCCGAGGGCCGCGCCGGTCTCAACACCAACCGTATCGCCGAGAAGGCCGGCGTCAGCATTGGCGCCGTCTATTCATACTTCCCCGACAAGAACGCGATCCTGCTCGCCATGGCGCGGCGCGAACTCGATGCGCTGATGCGGCGCGTGAGCGATGCTCTGATCGGCGGCGCCGACGGCGAGCCCGATCCGGTACGGCGCGCGGTGCGCGCCCTGATCAAGGGCTACAGTGCGCGCGGCAATGTGCGCCGCATCCTGATGGAGACCCTGTTCGCGCAGGGCGGAACGGAAGAGATGGCGCGCCCGGTCAGCGAGATCGCCGACATTCTCACCGCCAACAGCGCAAGGCTGATGCTGCCCACGATGCGTCCGCTGACGCCCATAGCGCTCTACGTGCTCACGCGCGCCGTCGATACCGTGGTTCGCACCGCGGTCTATGAACGGGTGCCTTTCCTGCACAGCGCCGAATTCGAGGACGAACTCGTCCGTATGGTGCGGGCCTATCTGACGGCCCCGTGACCGAAGCTGCCGCGTCGTCATGCTGGGCAGATCGTTGTGCGCCCCGCTCCGGCCGTTAGACTGTGGCCAGCGAAACGGGAGCAGCCCATGGCCTACAAGGAAATCCTCGCCGACATTTCCGACAACATCCTCACCATCACGCTGAACCGGCCGGAGAAGCTGAACGCCTTCACCGGCACGATGATGACCGAAATGATCGACGCCTTGCGCGCCGCCAATACCAATGACGCGGTGCGCTGCATCATCGTCACTGGCGCTGGCCGCGCCTTCTGCGCCGGAGCCGATCTTTCAGCCGGGGCTTCCACCTTCGACTCCACCCAGCGCGCCGACCGGCCCGAGCGCAATGCCGGCTCGCCCAACGATCCGGGCTTTAACTGGTCGGACGAGCGCGTGCGCGATGGCGGCGGCCGCCTCACGCTCGAGATCTACGAGAGTCTCAAGCCGGTCATCGCCGCGGTGAACGGCCCGGCCGTCGGCATCGGCGTCACCATGCAGCTGGCGATGGACATCCGCATCGCCAGCGACACCGCGCGCTTCGGCTTCGTCTTTTCGCGCCGCGGCATCGTGCCGGAAGCGGCATCGAGCTGGTTCCTGCCGCGCATCGTCGGCATTGCGCAGGCGCTGACGTGGTGTTTCTCGGGCAAGGTGTTCGACGCGAAGGAAGCGCTCGACGGCCGCCTCGTCAGCGAGGTCGTGCCGCCGGATCAACTCATCCCGCGCGCCCGCGCCATCGCGCGCGAGATCGCCGACAACACCGCGCCGGTATCGGTCGCACTGATCCGCCAGATGATGTGGCGCGGGCTTGGCATGGATCATCCGATGGAGGCGCACAAGGTCGACTCCCGCGGCATCTATTCGCGCGGCGCCTCGGCGGACGTAAAGGAAGGCGTGGTCTCCTTCCTGGAGAAGCGCCCGGCGAAATTCCCGCAAGCCGTGTCCAAGGACATGCCGCCCTATTTTCCGTGGTGGACCGAGCGGGCATACTCATAAGAAGATGAATTACGCGAGCCGTCGAGAACGCGGAGATTTTCGCCGCGCGCTACGCGACCTTGCGTGCCATACTCCAGGCAACTTCGCAGGGGGCATTCATGAAACGCGTCTATCTGGCCGCAGCGGTTTTGGCTGCATGCATTTCGGCCGCTTTCGCCGACGACAGCTCCGCGATGCTGGGCGCGGGTGGCATCGTGCTGACCCAGAACGCCGATATCCGCATGGCGAGCGAGGACCTCTTCCTCAGCCCAAAGGCGGTCAAGGTGCATTACACCTTCGTCAACGACAGCGGCAAAGACATCGACACGATTGTCGCCTTTCCGCTGCCCGATATCGACAACTATGAATATTCCGAGTCGCCGATCGGCACGACGATCGACAGCATACCGAACTTCGTCGGCTTCAGGCTGTCGATAAACGGCCACGCGGTGACGCCCCAGGTCGAAGTCCACGCGATCCAGAATGGTCGCGATGTGACCAAGGACGTGCTGGCGGCCGGCGCGCCGCTGCTGGTCGTGGTCGATGGCGGCTACAACGCATTGCAGAAACTGTCGAAGGCGCATCGCGCCATGCTTATCAAGGCGGGCCTGCTCGATGCCGACGACACCGATTTTCATGCCAAATGGACGACGACGACCAAGTATTGGTGGAAGATGCATTTCCCGGCCGGCGCCACGGTCACGGTCGATCATTCCTACCAGCCGGTGACGGGCCAGACTTTCTTCACGACCTACGCGCTCAGCCAGGCCGACGAATATGCCGGTTATGTGAAGACCTACTGCGTCGACGCGCCGACCAAGGCGTCCATCGCGCAGGGCTTGGCGGCGATCAAGGCGAAGTCCGGCAATGATGGCATGTTCAACCAGTACACCACGCAGTTCGTCATCAAGACGGCGAACAACTGGAAGGGTCCGATCGGGCGCTTCCATCTGACGCTCGACAAGCTCAAGCCGTCGAACATCCTGTCGCTGTGCTGGGCGGGCGATCTCACCAAGACGGGCGCGACGCGCTTCGAATCCACGCTCACCGATTTCGCGCCGAAGCGCGACATCCAGATGCTGGTACTGGAACAGCCTCCGGCGGGAGGCAATCAGTAGCCGAACAGAACTGACGTCACGTTGCTTCGATTTCATGCTCGCGACAGTGAGCGCTTGCGTGACGTTTCCGATTTTCAAGAATCCGTAACTTGATTCCCCGGTGTTGCCGACGCCCACTCGGTGCTGCAGCGCTTGCTGGCGGATAGGTTTTGCGGGGTTCACAGCGATTGTCTTCGGCGCAGCCGCTGCTGGGCGGGGGCGCTGGAATTCTCCAGCGCGCGCGCGAAATAGCGCGGCGCTATTCGGTGCGGGACGCGTTGCGCTTCACGCGCGCGGCGTCCATCGATCAGCACTATCGCTCCGGCTGGCTCGCCTTTCTCGAGGCGCTCACCGCGGCGCACGCGCTGCCGCCCGCCGGCGTCGACCTGCTGATGAAGCCGCTGAATCCTTATCTGCTGCTCAACCTGCCCGTCGGCGAGCGCATCCGGATGCTGCGCAACCATTACACGATGATGGTGGAATCCGCTTCGCCCCGCGCGGTCGCCCACATCTGGCGTGGCGATGCTTTCGATGCGAGCGTGCTGACGGGCAAGACCGGCTCCTACATGCTCTTGCTCGGCGGGACGCGCGCGTTCCTGACCCGCAAGGAGGGCGAGACTACGCTCGCGCTCCGCGACGAGGAGACCCACGAGGTGCTGGCGAAGGTCACGTTCCTCCTGACGCAGGCGCCGGAAGGCGGTCGCGGCGTGCTGATCGGCGGCTTGCAGGGATCGCGCTCCGATGCGGCGAAGCAGACGATCATACGGGCGACGCGCGATCTCCATGGCCTGCGACCGCGCGACGCTGTTCTTCTGGGCGTGTTCGCCATCGCGGACCAGATCGGAGCGCGGCAGGCCTGGGCCGTATCGAGTGCGATGCACGTCCACCGCGCGCGGGACAAGCGTCAGCAGGAGCGGCTGTTCGCGGACTACGACTCGGTTTGGCTCGAACGCGGGGCGCGGGGCGCGCTGCCCTTCGGCTGGACGTTCGACGTGCCCGTCAGCCCCGCTCCGACCGGGCGCAATTTGCAGGGGCAGCGCCGCGATGCCCTCAAGGAGATCGTGTGGCGTACGGCCCGGACAGCCTTTGCCGGAACGCCCGACGCCGCAGCCGTCAGGTGCCTGGCCGGCGCCGCAACGGGTTGAGCGCACGCTTGGCGCCGGGTTTCCATCTTTCGCCGCGTCCGCTCGCCTCCTGGTGGTCCCGCCTGACGCGCGATCCATGGAGCGATCGCATCGACTGGCAATACGACGCAGATACCAGCGGCACGATCCGGAAGGATGCGCTCGGCCTCTCGTCGCCCAATGCAGCGCATGCCACGATCTATCGCGCGGCGCTCGGCTGGGTCATCCGCCTCTTTCTGCGGCGGCTGCCGATTGACTACCGGCGCTTTACCTTCGTCGATTTCGGCTCGGGCAAGGGCCGCGCGTTGCTGGCAGCCACCGAGTTCGATTTCGCGTCCATCATCGGGGTCGAGCTCAGTCCCGTCTTACACCAGACCGCGCTGCGCAACATCGCTCGGCTGCCCGAAGGCCGGCGGCGTCTGGTGCGCGCGTTGCTTCAGGATGCGGCATCCTTCGCGCTGCCGGGTGGCGATCTGGTCGCTTTTCTCTACAATCCGTTCGGTCCCGCAATCCTGGATCAGGTGGCCGCGCGGCTGGCCGCGCGCGGTGCCAGAGGCCACGCGGTGTTCGTAATCTATATCAACCCGAAGTTCCGGGACGTGTTCGAGCGGCTTGATGCGTTCGAGCCCGTCTTCGAGCATCGCAAGGGTGTAATTTTTCGCTATCGCTCAGCAAAACGCTGACGGCGCACTCAATGCCTGCGGAACAGCGCCATCAGGGCGCGACGCAGGAAGTCGGGCAGAACCGGCGTGCGCGGGTGCAACGGCTCGTACGGCGCGCGGTTCGGAACCAGCAATCCCATCATCGAATAAAGCTCCCTATAAAGAGCATTCACGACGTACACGGATCATGTGACAGTTTGCCTAATGCGGCGAACTGTCAAGGGAATTTCGCCCGCCACGGTTAATGTCGGGTTAACGCTGGCGTCAGCGCACGTAGTGCGTCAGCCGTTCGCCCCAGGAGTCGAGCAGCCCGCCGGCGCAGGCGCTTGTCGACATCTGGCTGGTCTCGACGCGCGTCCACGGCTCTGAAGCCACTCCTGCATGGCTGCGCCGCGCCCGCTCCACCGCCAGCGCGCGGCAGGGATCGGCTTGGCCATAGGCCGCGAACAGCGTGCCGAAAGTAAAAACGAGAGCGGCGAATACCGCCAGCACGCCGGTGCGCAGCCTTAGCCGGCTCACGGATTGGGCCTCTGGTCCGGCAGATCGCTGGTGTTGGGACTGCTGGCGCGATTGTACTGGTTGTTGCACAGCGAATAGCCGGCGCCCCAACCGGACCGGTAGAGCTGGGAGCTCGCATACAGCGCGTCGTCGCGAATCTTGTCGCCGCGATAGTTCGTGCCGCGCGCATTGGCGGAGGCGCAGCCATCGCTGTAGCCGGCCTGGAAGGTCGGATCGTTGCGCATCGCGCGATCGCGCTTGCTCTCGAAGAAGATGCAGCCGCTGGCGAGCAGCGCAAGCGCCACGGCGCCGGCGCGAAGGACGAAGGTTCGCTTGATCATGACGCCGAGTGTATCAGCCTGGCACCGCGCATGAAACGCGCCGGGCGCTGGTCTAACTGCGGTTTAATGAGCGTTTTTTTATCTTCGACTGTTGGCAATGGTTCGAGACGAACTAGCCGGCGGATCTTCGCAGTCTGCACATTCTGTTTGTCGCCGGCAGGCCGGCGAGCGCGCCGGCGCTGCGCCGCCTTCGGCCCGCTCGGCAACAGGCATCTGACGGCAGTCGCGGAAGGAGAGCGCCATCGAGCCTCTGCGGGTGCAATGCTTCGGCGCGGTCTTCTGCAATGCGGCCACTGAGCCCTCCAAGAACATGAACTTCACCGGCGTTGGTCCGACAATCACCGTCATCACAGGGACTTCGATCCCACAACTTAAGAGATATGTTTGCGGAAACCTACCACGGTCTAGCTTTCTTCTGCGCTGCTCCGAGACGCAACGAAAAGCCAGCATATTGATCGATCCGAAACGTGGATAAGTCGACCTGAGTCGGACCATTTTCCCGCGGAATACTAGCAAAAGTTGTATTTCTTATCCAACACCGGTTGGACTAGGATTATATACCCAATTATATACTTGACTTAGCCACCCGGCAGGCGTAGTTTCTCGGTCATTGAGGAACCGCCCATGACCGCCGACCTGACAAACCAGATTTTCTCCAATGAAGCCAAGGCTCTGGAGCATATGGAAAACGACCGCTGGCCGGGCGGTGTCGTGACTTGCCCGCTTTGCGGCGTGGTCGGGGAGGCCCGGAAGATGGGCGGCGCTACGCAGACCGGAATGTTCCTCTGCAATGCCTGCCGGGGCAAGTTCACGGTTCGCACTGGCACCGTGTTCGAGCGTTCGCATATCCCGCTGCACAAGTGGCTTCTGGCGACGCACCTCATGGCATCGAGCAAGAAAGGTATCAGCGCCCACCAGCTGCACCGGATGCTGGGCATCACCTACAAGTCCGCTTGGTTCATGGCACACCGCATTCGTGAAGCCATGGCCCCGGCGCGCAACGCTGGTCCCTTGGGCGGCGAAGGCTCCGTGATCGAGGCGGACGAATACTACATCAGCAAGCCTGACAGTGAGCATGAGACTCGCACAACGAAGGGCCGGCCCTATACCAAGTCCGGTCGTACCGGCATGGCTAACAAGCGCGTGGTTGTCTCGTTGGTTGAGCGCGGCGGTCGCGCCCGCTCATTCCATATGAAGGAAGGCGCGACGAAACTTTCCATGGCCGATCTGCTCAGGGCGAACGTCCATCCGGCCAGCCGTCTCCACACAGACGAAAGCGCACTCTACGTTGAGGCCGAAAAGCTTGTCGCGAAGCATGAGCGCGTGCATCACGGCAAAGGCGAGTATGCGCGCGGGGACGTAACGACCAATTCGGTTGAGGGTTATTTCGGAGTTTTTACACGCGGGCTTGTCGGAACGTATCAGCACGTTTCCGAGCAGCACCTTAGCCGCTATCTCGCAGAGTTCGATTTCCGTCAGTCCAATCGCGTCGCATTAGGAGTGCATGACGTGAGCCGTGCGGCTCGTATCCTCAAGGGTGCAGAGGGCAAGCGGCTCACGTATCGCCAAGTGAGCTAACGAAAAACAGCAAGATGCGGCGCGGAATGACTAAGCTTCGTCGGCTTTTGGCTTTGTTAGACGAGACTTAGCGGCGGTTTTACGGACCTTCTTTGAATCAGTGTGACGTACAGGCGGCGTGCTGAGCATCCGCTTTAACGCGGCCTCACGTCTGCGCTCTGTTTCGGCCTCTGAAAATTGGTCGTTCTCAGGCATCACGGTCCTTAACGAGAATCTCATGCATTTGCGCCCACCAATCCTGCATCACGAGCGCAGCGTATCGCGGCGGAATATCGACAACACGAGCAATATCTTCGTGACTGATTGTGCCGTCCTTGAACTTTGGAAGAAACACCTCTCGCGCGGCCCAAGGGAATAGAACGGCCACAGCCTTATAAATGCCGACGCGATCACTGATCGTCTTGTGACCATCCAGGGCCGGGTCCTGATCTTCTGGCGGGAGGCCAATCCGAGAAACCAGTTTTTCAAATTCCTCCTCGGTGCTGACCTTCATCTCCGGCGGGTCGAGCAAATGCAGCAGCTCTTTGCAGACAGCGAGTCGCTGACGATCGGGCGGAAGGGCCTTCGCGTAGTCAATGTGAGCGACGTGTTTCACGCCGCCAGCACCGTCAGGATGCTCCCACTCGACCAAGGCCGCTTGCACGACGGAAGGATCTAAGTCCGCTTTGAAATACCAGATGTCGTCTTTGACGCCGCGCTTTTTGATCGCTTCTACAACGTCATCCAGTTCCACGGGGACCACGGTTCGGGTGGAAAATTCCTTGATTAGATCGTGACATGGAGGAAGCATCTGAAGTCCACGCAAAGAAAAAGCCCGGGCGACTAGCACCCGGGCTCTTCTGTGACTCGCCTGAGTTCTGTTACATCTTTGCTACAAATTCCCGTGCGTCAACAGGTCCATGCGAGGCGCGCGGCGGCTTATCGGACTTTTCGACCGATTCAAGCTTTTTCTGCAGTGAAACTGCATGCATTTGCGCGCAGAAATCCTGCCCGGAGATGACATCATCACGGGTCCCGCGAAAGAACTTTACATTCACCAGCTTCCAGTCCTTCTGCGACGAAAGGCAATCCAGAATACTGGCCTTATCGTGTTTGGACATGGGCAACTCCTCTTTCACTCTTTCTCCTAACGCGCCGCGCCTGTAGAACAGGCGTGCAAAATCATGGGCCTATAGAGGCCTTTGTTTGTTCTGGCGATGTAGAATACACCCGCTCACACGGGGGACTCGTTACACCGCCGCCCGTTCGGCGCACCGTATACGCGGCGCGCATCGCGGGCAAGCTACGTCCCGATTACATTTTGGCTCGGCCTTTCGGAACGATCCATTAACGCCCGGAACGGGGAGATGGGGTCGCCACCGCCGCCGTTCAAGCATTCTTTGAACTATTCCAATGTAGAGTGCAATCATGGCGCAAGTGCGTCGGCCTGTCGGCGCGAAGATGACATATAGTCACGCTAAGTCAAGTATATAATTGGG
>DATEZM010000124.1:0-7586 GCA_035255625.1 Rhizomicrobium sp.
GTGCAGGGCCGCCGCGAAGAGCTGGCCCACGAGCTGGAGCGCGAGACTGGTTCCGCGGAGGTCGCGACATGAGTGACGTGGCGGTCGCCCCGCGCCGGATGAAGGGCGCCTTCGACGACGACGTCTATGGCAAAAGCCTCGACGTCGGCCAGGTGCGCCGGCTGCTCAGCTGGATGCGGCCCTATCGCTGGCATGCCATCGGCTCGCTGGTGCTGGTGCTGGCCGCAGCGGTGGCCTCGATCATGGGACCGGTGGTCGTCAACCGGGTGCTGATCGACGGCATCCTGCAGCACGGCCATCAGGGCGGGGCGATCGGCGACATGGGCCAGATCGCGCTCAACCACTGGCTGGCGCCAGCGCTGGGCATCCGACCTCTTTACGCCGCCTGCGTACAATATCTTTTCTGGGTGCTACTGGCAGCGGCGCTCGGGCGCGGCTTCGGCATCCTGTTCGGCCGCGCCACGCTCAACACGCTGCGCGATCTGCGCTGCGATCTGTTCGATCACCTCGAGCACCTGCCGGCCAGCTTCTATGACCGCGTCGCGGTAGGCCGGGTGATGACGCGCGTCGCCAATGACGTCGAGACTCTGTTCGAGCTGTTCGCCGGCTTCGGCCAGCTCGCCGGCCAGTTCGTGCCATTCTTCGTGGCGATCACCGTGATGGTGGCGATGTCGCCAACACTGACGCTCGAGCTCTTGCCGGTCATGCCGGTGGCCGGCTTCTTCACCTGGATGTTTCGGCGCATGTCGCGGCCGCTCTATCGCGCCATCCGCATGACCATTTCACGGCTGAACGAGAACCTGCAGGAGAACCTGTCCGGCATCGAGGTTGTGCAGCTCTACGGCCGCCAGAAGATCAACTTCGACCGCTACGCCGCGATCAACAACGAGAATCGCGCCACCGAGACCAAGGCGACCACGATCGAGAGCTTCTATGGCCCCTTCATCGACGGCATGAACTACATCGGCATCGCCGTGATCGTGTGGTTCGGCGGTCATCTCGTTCTGCGCGGCGAAATGACGGTCGGCGTGCTGTTCCTCTTCACGCAATTCCTCAACATGCTGTTCGCACCCATCGTGGCGATGGGCGAGCAGTGGAACGTGCTGTTCCGCGCCATGGCGAGCGGCGAGCGCATCTTCCAGGCGCTCGACTGGAGCGAGGCGCTGAAGGAGCCGGCGCATCCAACGCCACTGCCCGAGGACCTGCACGGCAAGGTGGAATTCCGTCACCTCACCTTCGGCTATCAGCCCAACCACCCGATCCTCAAGGATGTCAGCTTCGATATCCGGCCCGGCGAGCGCATCGCCATCGTCGGTCCGACGGGTTCGGGCAAGACATCGCTGATCCGCCTGCTCTGCCGCTTCTACGACGTGCCCGATGGCAGCATCTTCCTCGACAATATCGACATCATGCAGATCCGCCCGTCGGACATCCGCAAGCGCATCGGCGTGGTGCTGCAGGACTTCCACATTTTCTCGGGCTCGGTGTACGACAATATCGCGCTCAACGATCCGCGCATCACGCGCGCCGTTGCGGAGCGGGCCGCGAAGCTGGTGCACGCCGATCCCTTCATCCGCGCCCTGCCCCAGGGTTACGACACCCCGCTGAACGAGCGGGG
This sequence comes from Rhizomicrobium sp., assembly GCA_035255625.1. GTDB lineage: Bacteria > Pseudomonadota > Alphaproteobacteria > Micropepsales > Micropepsaceae > Rhizomicrobium. The sequence goes on from DATEZM010000124.1 coordinate 1,619, forward strand.
CCGCAATCTCAGTCACGGACAGCGGCAGCTACTCGCCTTCGCGCGCGTGCTGGCGATGAATCCCGAAGTGCTGGTACTCGACGAGGCGACAGCCAGCATCGACACCGAGACGGAGCTCGTGATCCAAGATGCATTATTGAAATTGACGGAGGGTCGAACGTCGGTGATCATCGCGCACCGGTTGCAGACCATCAAGGACGCGCACCGCATCGTCGTACTGACCGAAGGCCGCGTGCGCGAGATCGGCACCCATGCCGAATTGATCGCTAGGGGCGGCCTCTACCGCACACTCTACGAATTGCAGTTCCAGGAACCTGTGCTGTGAACGGCATGCCGCGCAGGCAAACGAAAAGGTCCGGAACTCTCCGGACCTTTCCGTGGGTGCGATGGCTAGTGCTTCTTGCCGGCGTCACGCAGCGCGTCCTTGGCGCCGCCGATGCCGTTCTGAATCTTGCCCTTCATCTTGTCGGCTTCGCCCTCGGCCTTCAGCTTGGCGTCGCCGGTTATCTTGCCGGCGCCCGCCTTGATGGCGCCCTTGGCTTGCGTGGCGGAACCTTCGATACGATCTTTGTTCATCTTTGATCTCCTGCTGGGACGAATTGCGACCAGAAAACGGCCACGCGCCACACTCCGTTCCTGCGGCGATAAATCTTAATTGGGTGACACGATGGAACCTCGATCTCTTGACGCCATCCTCGCTGGCACGGGCGCGACCATCGTTCCAGGTGTTTTCGACGCGCTCTCAGCCCGTATCGCCGCACGCGCCGGAGCGTCCGCGCTCTATCTGACCGGCTTCGGCGTCGCCGGCGTGAGCTTCGGTGTGCCCGATATCGGTCTTGTCGGCGCCAGCGAAATGATCGAGCGCACCGGGACGATTGCCGCAGCGTGCGATTCCGTACCGCTGATCGCCGATGGCGACAATGGCCATGGCGGACCCCTCAACGCGGCGAAGCTGACACGCGCCTATGAGAGCGCCGGCGCCGCCTGCATCCAGCTGGAGGATCAGGTTCTCCCCAAGCGCTGTGGCCATATGGAGGACAAGGAGGTCGTCTCGCGCGCCGAGGCGGCACGAAAAATTGCCGCGGCGGCGCAGGCTCGCGACAGCAAGCGCTTCAAGATCATGGCCCGAACCGATGCGCGCGCGACGCATGGGCTGGACGAGGCACTCCGGCGCGGGGAGGATTTCCTCAAAGCCGGCGCCGATATCCTCTTCATCGAGGCGCCGCGCACGGAAGGGGAATTGCGCCGCGTCGCCGAGACCTTTGCCGGTGTGCCACTGGTCGCCAACCTGGTCGAGGACGGCAAGACGCCGCTGCTGTCGGTCGCGGAGCTCGGTTCGCTGGGCTATCGCATCGTGCTTTACCCCATTTCCGCACTCCTGGCGGTCACCGCACGGCTGGAGAAGGTCTATGATCTGCTGCTTCGCGGCGACCGTAAGGGCCTGGATGGCGACCGTGCGAGCTTCCAGCACTACAATGAAATCATGAAACTTCCCGAGCTGCTGGCTGTAACCGGCCGGCTGGCCGAGACGTATAAGGAAGAGTGACGCCATGCCCAGACTGCGCCAGGTTGGAAAAGATGCCGCCCATCCCGCTGCCAAGGCGATTTACAAACTGCTGTTCAAGGATCGCGACCCGGTCGCCGAGCCGGGAACTGATACCGGCACGCCGGGCAACTGGTGGACGGTATTCGCGGGCGTGCCCGATGCTTTCGATCACGCCGTCGCCGGGTTCCAGTTCTACCGCGGCAAGCGCAAGCTCGATCCCAAATTGCGCGAGTTGGGCCAGACCCGCGCCGGCTGGGCCCGTGGCAGCCAGTTCGTATTCTCGCAGCATTGCAAAGCCTCGCGCAGTGTCGGCCTCACGGAAGAGCAAATTGGATCGGTGCCGCATTGGCAGGTGGCCGAGTGCTACAGCCCAATCGAACGCGCCGTGCTCGCCTATACCGATGCCATGGTGGTCATGGGCGGCCGCGTCGCCGACGGCGTCTTCGCTGCGCTCAAGAAACATCTCAGCGATGAGGAAATTCTCGAACTCACCTATATCGTCGGCATGTATGACATGCACGCGATGATCTCGAAGGCGCTGCGCCTCGAATATGACGACGTCGACGATCGCATCGTCGAAGTCGCCGCGCCCACAAGCACATCGGCGGACGTCATGCGCATGGTGGACCAGAAAAAATCGTAGACGGAGCATGAGATGACCAATCGACGAAGCCTTCTTCAAATCCTCCTGCTGGGTAGCGCAGGCGCTGCCGTCGGTGTCTGGCCGGCCTTGGCCGAGACCTATGAGGTGCATCACACCGAGGCCGAATGGCGCAAACTTCTATCTCCAGCAGCCTACCACATCATGCGCGAGCAAGGCACGGAGGCGCCGTTCACGAGCCCTCTGCTGAAGGAGCATCGCAAGGGGACCTTCACCTGCGCCGGCTGCGCGCTGCCGCTGTTCGCCTCATGGACCAAATTCGAGAGCGGCACGGGCTGGCCAAGCTTCTGGCAGCCCCTGCCGCACGCCGTGGAGACCACCACAGACAGCAGCTGGATCGAGGAGCGCACCGAAGTCCATTGCCGGCGCTGCGGCGGGCATCTGGGCCACGTGTTCGACGATGGGCCCAAGCCCACGGGCCTGCGGTACTGCATGGACGGCGTGGCGCTCGGCTTCAAGCCGGCTTGAGTATCGTCGGCCCCGGCCCGACAATGCCGGCATGGGGACGTTCGAATCCGGCGGACTGACATTGGCTTTCGACGACATCGCCGGGTCCGGCGAGGGCCGGCCGATGATCCTCGTGCATGGCTTCGCCACCAATCGCGAGGAGAACTGGCGCAGGCTCGGCTGGTATGGCGCGTTCGAGCGGCGGCGGATGCGGGTGATCGCGCTCGACGCCAGAGGGCATGGCGAAAGCGCTAAGCCACATGATCCCACGCTTTACGGTCGCGAAGCGATGGCCGGAGACGTGCTGGCACTGATGGACCATCTCGCCATTCCGCGCACGCACATTCTCGGCTTCTCGATGGGTTCGCGGATCGCGTTGACGGCAGCACTGCGTGCGCCCGAACGATTCGCGACGCTGACGCTTGGCGGCGTCGGCGAGAAACTGTTCGAGCGACGCACAATCGCGGGCAACCCGATGGCCGATGCGATGGAAGCCGCGGACGTCGAGAGCATCAGCGAACCGATGCTAAAAAGCTTCCGTCAGTTCGCCGACGACCAGAAGGAAGACCGTTTCGCGCTCGCAGCGCTCACGCGCGCGAAAGACGAATCGTTCGCACCCGCCATGGTGGAGAAGCTTCCCGTGCCCGTGCTGGTCGTGGCCGGCGCGCGCGACGAGTTGGCCGGCGATCCGCAACCACTCGCCAAGGCCTTCCCCGACGGCCGCGCCGTTGTGATTCCCGGGATGGATCATTTCGCGATCACCGGCCACGCGCTGTTCAAAGCGACGGTGTTCGACTTCCTCGATGGCGGAATCTGAGCTGCCACCAAAGTTCCATTCGTGCGTTCCCATTGGGTCCGGTCGAGGGACTTCATGCCGTTCAAGTTCAATTTGGCGGGGCGACGAAGCCTTCTGCTCCTGCTGCTCGTACCCGCGCTGACGGCCGCGGCGACGCCAGCATTGGCGGGGGCCGTTTCCGCTTCGGGCAAGGCCGAAGGCGTCTTCATCGCCCAGGTGATTCTTCTGCTGCTGGTGGGACGCGGACTGGGCGAGCTCATGGTGCGCTTTGGTCAGCCCGCGATCATGGGGCAGCTTCTCGCGGGCATCCTGCTCGGGCCCAGTGTGTTCGGCCTACTCCTCCCAGAGGTGCAAAAATTCGTTTTTCCGGCGGCGCCAGAGCAGCAGGCGATGATCAATTCGCTGTCGCAGCTTGGCATCCTGATGCTGCTGCTCCTGACCGGAATGGAGACCGACCTTCAACTCGTGCGCAAGATCGGCCCTGCCGCAGCGGCGATCTCGGCGACCGGCATCCTGGTGCCCTTCGTGCTCGGCTTCGCGCTCGGGCAATACCTGCCGGAACAGATCCTACCAACACATATGGGACGGCTGATCCCTTCGCTGTTCCTCGGCACCGCGCTGTCGATCTCGTCGGTCAAGATCGTCGCCACCATCATCCGTGACATGAACTTCATGCGCCGCGACATCGGGCAGGTGATCGTGGCCTCCGCGATCATCGAGGACACGATCGGCTGGGTCGTCATTGCGATCACCTTCGGCATCGCCGGTCAGGCAAAATTCGACCCGCGTGCAGTGGCGCTGCAGATCGGCGGCATTGCCGCCTTTCTCATCTTCAGCTTCACCGCCGGCCGTCGCATCGTGTTTACCGTGATCCGCTGGGCCAACGACAATTTCAAGAGCGACTATCCCGTCATCACAGCGATCCTGATCATCATGGGCGCGATGGCGGAAGCAACGCAATTGCTCGGCGTGCATACCGTGCTCGGCGCCTTCGTGGCGGGCATCCTGGTCGGTGAATCGCCGATCCTGACGCAGCATGTCGAGGACCAGCTGCGCGGCGTGATCACCGCGCTGTTCATGCCTGTGTTCTTCGGGCTGGCGGGGCTGACCGCCGACCTTACCATTCTCAGACACGGCAATCTTGCGTTGTTGACCGCTGGCCTGGTGCTGATCGCCAGCATCGGCAAGTTCGCTGGCGCCTTTCTCGGCAGCAAATTCGGCGGGCTGAGCGGCCGCCAGGCGCTTGCCGTGGGCTCAGCAATGAACGCGCGCGGCTCGACGGAAGTTATCGTCGCGTCGATCGGACTTGGAATGGGGGCACTGACCCAGAACCTCTACACCATGATCGTGACCATGGCGGTGGTCACCACGATGGCGATGCCACCGATGCTGCGCCGGGCACTCAACGCTCTGCCCATTGGCGAGGACGAAAAGAGGCGCGTCGACCGCGAAGCAATCGATGAAAGAGGTTTCGTCCGGAAGATGGAGCGCATTCTTCTGGCGGTCGACGATTCCACGAACGGGAAATTCGCGTCGCGTCTCGCCGGCCTGATCGCCGGAGCACAAGGCATGCCGATCACGATCCTGCGTGTGAGCGATGCCAGCCGCGAGGAGCCAAAAGACGGTCCGAGCCGGCAGGTCAAGGTCGCGGCCAAGAAGAGCCAGGAGGCGGTGAAAAAAGATGAGGCCGAGCCAGGTCCTGAGAAAGTGCATCTCACGACCAAGGTCGCGGACCGGGATTCGGCAGTGGCTGAAGAGGCGCGCAAGGGCTTCGACCTGATGATGGTGGGGCTCGGCGAGACGCATGATTCGCAGGGCAATTTCACTATCGAGACGACGCGGCTCACCAGGGACTTCAAGGATGCGCTAGCGGTTCTGACTTCGGGCGGCGAAGCAGCGCCTTCGTTGAACAATCGGCTGCGAATCCTCGTGCCAGTGAATGGCACGCCGGCGGCGCGCAACGCAGCAGAAGCTGCTTTCGCCATTGCACGCCCCACTGGCGCACGCGTGACCGTTCTTTATGTCGCGGCAGGACGCAGCGCATCCGAACGAGCGCCGACGCGCATCCAGGAGGAAGCGGTTTTGAAGGACATAGCCGAGCTAGCCGATCGCTACACCGTCGAGGTACGCACGGCACTGTACGTCAAGGCCGATGCCGACGGGGCTATCCTGAAGCGAGCGGCCAGCGGGTTTGGATTCATCGTGATGGGCGTCAGCCGACGGCCGGGCGAACACCTCTTCTTCGGCAACACCGCGAATGCCGTGCTGAAGAAATGGAAGGGATCAATGCTGCTAGTGGCGAGCTAGATCGCCTCGAGCCACTGCACGCTGAAAAGTTCGCCCGGATCGGTCCACACGCGTAGCGGGGCATAGCCAGCCTCTGCGGCAAGGGCGCGAAAGCCGTCCAGCGTGTATTTGTGCGAGTCCTCGGTATGGATCGCCTCGCCTTCCGCAAAATCAACGACCTCATCCGCAATGCAAACGCGCTGCGCCGCGAGGCTGATGAGATACATCTCGA
>DATEZM010000125.1:0-8419 GCA_035255625.1 Rhizomicrobium sp.
ACGTTAACCCGTTGATATCCTTGAGATTTCTGGAGGCCCAGACTCAGGATTTTCAGTATAGCAAATGCCCCCGAAAGGGCGAAGACATAATGTGCCTATTCGCACGCCCCAGGAACGCGATTTTGGCCGGTATCAAGGCAAGATTCCGAAGGCCCTAAGCTCCTCGGCCGTCTGGGGATCGATGGCCTCGCCCTGTTTCAGATCTGCCGATCCATCGCCGCCCGCGCGGGTCGTCAGGATGCTCCTCAACAGCAAAGCCGAGCCGGATGTGGGATGAGCGACGAGCATCGCGTTGAGCGTGTCGAGCGCCTCGCTGGTTCGCCCTTGTCGCATCTGTAGGAAGCCGAGCGAGCCCAGAACCGGAAGCGCCTTCGGCCGCAGTTTCAGCGCCGCCTCGCAGTCCGCCCGGGCCTGATCCAGATCGCGGTTCAGAAGGACCCGCGCCCAGCAGCGGTCGTTGAACACGACGCCGCGCTCCACGTCGGGTTTCGCCAGTGCCCTGTCGAAATCGGCCATTGCCGAGTCGTAATCCCTCTCGCTGGCCTTGACGTAGGCGAGGAGCGTATAGGCGTCGCCATCGTCCGGATCGATTTTCAGCGCTGCCGCCAGATCGGTCTCGGCGCGATCCAACCGGCCGGAACGCCAATCGGCTTCCGCGCGCATCCGATAGGCGGCTGCGGAGGGATCGAGCGCGATTGCCTGCGATTCGTCGGCGTAAGCGGCCCCGGGATTCTGGCACCTCAATTCGGCGTATCCGCGCGTGTAATACGCCGATCGCTTCGTCGGGTCGGTTGCGATGACCTTTGTCAGATCGGCTATCGCGGCCTTGCAGTCCGCCATAGCGCCGTCGATGTCGCCTACCTCCTCCTCGAGTCGCGACCTCGCGCTGAGCCAGCGCCCGTCGTCGGGTGCGATAGTGATCGCACGATCATATTCGGCGCGAGCACCCGTATAGTCGCCGACGTCCCGGTCGAGTTCGCCCCGTGCCGCGACTGGTGCACCGTCACTCGGGTCGAGCGCTTCCGCCTTGTTCCAGGCGGCGACGGCGTCGTCCGCATGGTCCAATGAGCGCTCGCAATAGCCGAGATTGAGAAAGACCAGTTCGGACGATGGATCGAGCTTGATCGAGTCCCTGTAGTCCGTGACGGCCTGGTCGCACTGATGCAACGCGGTGTGGATATATCCTCGCAGGCGCAGATCGAGCGCGGTTGGGGGCGCCAGCGCGAAAGCTCTGTCGAAGTCGTCGAGGGCGGCGGCGAATTTCCCCTGCCGGACTAGCGCATCGGCGCGATTGTGACGCGCGAACCTGTTGTTCGGATCGAGATCCACGGCGCGGGTGTAATCTGCAACTGCAGCGTCCAGATCACCCTTGTCTTCGAGCACCGTGCCGCGAAGGTCGTAGGCCACCGAGGAAGGCTTCAAAGCGATGGCAGCCGTCAGATCGGCGAGGGCGCCGTCGTAGTCCTTGAGCGCACGGCGTTCCTGGGCGCGGTGCAGGATCGCCTCGATGTCCTTGGGCTGGCGCGAAATGACCAAGCTGAAATCGGACTCGGCGTCCTTATTCTCGCCCAATGCTTCCCGTGCCAGTCCACGATTGAAGTAGGTGTCGGTGTTTTGCGGGTCGGCCGCGAGATAGGTGGAGTAGTCCGTCTCGGCCTGCTCGAACTTGTCTATCGCTGCGAGGCTGAAACCGCGCAGGCGGTAGGTCGCCGGATAGTTCGGGAAGCTCGCGATGATGACATCGAAATCCTTGACGGCGAGCGCGTTGCGGCCGGCAAGCTGATAGGCCCAGCCGCGCTGGAATAGCGCGTCGGAATCGGTCGGGTCGAGATCGACCGCTGCCGAGAAATCGTCGACCGCCGCGTCATAATCCTTGCGGTCGAGCTCAAGCTGGCCACGATCGTAGTGAATGGCCACGGAGTTCGGCTGAAGCTTCACCGCGGCCGTCATGTCGGCCAGCGCGCTGTCATCGTCCTGGAGCATCTGCTCGGCGCGCGCGCGCAGCATCAATGCGTCCTCCGCTCCACCTTGCCGGATGCATTGGCTCGCTGCGTCTTTCGCTGCCATGTAATCCGCCTGCGCTGCGACCTCGGTCGCATGCTGCGCGAAAAGCAGACTCTCAGCCTTCACGCAATCGGGCAGCGTCGGCGGCGGTAGAGGCGCCGACGGCAGGGGTGCTGAGCCGAGCGCGGCAAGGAGAAGCAGGGCCTTCATCTGCGGACTCTAGCCGCGCCCGCAGCAAAGAAAAACGGCGCCCATGGGAGCGCCGCCTTCTCGTTCTTGCGTGCCGTTAGTTCCGGCGCGCCAGCATCTGGCTCAGGAAATCGACCTCCTGCTTGAACAGGGGATCCTCCTCGCACAGCGCTTCGATGCGGCGGCAGGCATGCAGCACCGTCGTATGGTCGCGACCGCCGAAGCGCCGCCCGATTTCGGGCAGCGAACGGCTTGTCAGCTTGCGCGACAGATACATCGCGACCTGCCTTGGCCGGGCTACGCGCCGCGCACGCTGCGGCGAATGGAAGTCGCGCACATCGAGCTTGTAGAACTCGGCCGTCTTGCGCTGGATGTCCTCGATCGATGTCTTGGCGCCGGGCGCGCTACGGAGTCCCACGACGTCCTCGATCGTCTCCAGCGTCACCGGCTTGCGCGTCAGGTCGGTGTAGGTCGCGAGCTTGGTAAACACGCCGATCAGTTCGCGGGGGGATGCATCCTCCATGTCCGCGATGTGCTCGAGCACGTCGTCGGCTAGCAGCGCCTGGGGCTTCATCCGCGCGAACTCCGTCGCGCGTGCCTTCAGGATCGCCAACCGCGTGGTGCGGTCGGGCTTGTCGAGCGTGACCACCAGTCCTCCGGCTAGGCGCGACTTGACGTCGGCGCCAAGGCCTTCGAGGGCTGCCGGCGCCCGGTCGGCCGCGATCACCACCCGGCGGCGCAGGTCGGCGAAGGCATTGACGGTGTAGAGGAATTCCGACGCCGTCGCGGTCGAACGGCAGATGTGCTGCAGGTCGTCGATCAGCAGGACTTCCGCGGTGCGCAGCTCTTCCTTGAAGGCGAGCGTGTCCTTGCGATAGAGCGCGCCCAGGAAGTGGCGCATGAAATCTTCCGAACGCAGGAACAGCGCCCGCTTGCCGCGCTTGCGGAATTCCAGCGCCGCGGCATTCAGCAAATGCGTCTTGCCGAAGCCGAAGCCGCCATGGATGTAGAGGAGGTTGAGTTCGCTCTGTCCGCCTTCCGCGAAGCTTTTCGCTGCACCTAGCCCGAACTCGTTCGCCGGCCCCGGCACGAAGCTTTCGAAGGTCTGCTGCGGATGCAGCATGCGGGTCCACAGACCCTTGGCCGTTTCGCCCGCCGGCTCGTCTTCGGTTGTCCCCGGACCGCCGATCACGACGGCTTGCGGCTCGACTCGGGCCACTTCGCGAAGCAGCCCGCCGCCGATCACCGGCTTCGGGGCGGACAGCACGATGGAAATCGCATGTGGATCGCAGCCCTCGGCGCGCAGCGCGCGCTCGATCCGCGTGACATAGCGTTCGGCTACCCAGTTGCGGATGAACGACTTGGACGTGCCGATCCGTATCTCGTCTTTCTCGTAGCCGTCGAGCGTCAGCGGCCCGATCCATGCGTCATAAACCGCGTCACCCAATTCGCGGCGCAGGCGCTCGCGTGCGCCCGTCCATGCCGCCGGCCAGTCTGGCCGCGCCGGCCTACTCGTCATCTGTCCCATCTTTTACCCGCTTCGCGTTCCCGGCTTTGCCGGTGAGCCCTTGTTCTGTCCGGACTTGCCGCCCGGTTCGTCTGTCATGCGGTCGTCAGACCGCCACCCCTCGTCGCATGTGTCGCTCCCCCCTTTAGGTTTGTTTCCATGGAAGGCCCGATGCCTTCCAGCCGTTCTTGTGGCCGCGCTGGCGGCTGCCATCGAGATCGCCCTCGAAGCCGCCCGCGATGTTGAAAGCCTTGGCGTAGCCCGCGCTGGTCATCGCGATGGCTGCGGCGCGCGAGCGCGCGCCCGAGCGGCACAGAAACAGGACCGGCGCGGTCTTGTCGCCGCCGCTCTGCTCCGCCTGGGCCGCAAAGGCCGGATTGACCCGCATGCTGGGGTAGGATTGCCACTCTACCAGCTCGGCCTCGCGCCCAACGTCGCTCAGATCGGGAATGCCGACGAAATTCCATTCGGCGGTCGTGCGCACGTCGATCAGCCGTGCCTTGGGATCGCTCTTCAGCAGCGCCCATGCTTCGTCGGCGCTGAGATCGCCTGCATAGTTGGGGGAAGAACTTGTGGACGTCATAGGGATCGATTCCGGCAATATTCCGCTGCGACCGGGCATCGCCCAGTCCACAGGCACAGGAATTTCAAGAGTTCAGGGGGTACTGTATTTACAGTTCGGGACAGAAAGCCAAACCGACGTCGCGAATACTGTTATTTTATTGTTTGTGTTCGACATCTTTTTTCTCTTGCCCACCGAACGAGGGTTAATGTCACGCATTTCCGATTCGCTGACAAGTGGAACGAAGAATGAACTTTGACGATTCTGTATCAACTTCTTATAGGGCTAACCCTTTTGTCCGTATAAGGATTTTTCGATTAACGATGTTCGGACGTCGAATCAGTCACTTACGTGACGACCCTGTGTCGCTGCACTGCAGCAATCCACCAGTACACAGAGTTTCAGTATACGGACAACAAACAAGCCGCCCGCAGCCCCAAAGCGGAAAATTCGCAAAGAACTCCAGCTACTTGCCGAGTTTAGCGACGCGCTTGGCCAGCCGGGACACTTTCCGGGAGCCGGTGTTGCGGTGAAGAATGCCCTTGGAGACGCCGCGCATGATCTCGGGTTCGGCCGCCTTCAGCGCCGCTTTTGCCGCTTTCGGATCGCCTTTGGTCAGCGCTTCCTCGACCTTGCGGATGAAGCCGCGGACGCGGGTCTTGCGCGCCTGGTTGATCTGGGTGCGCTTGGCGGTGGTACGAACCCGCTTCTTGGACGAGGCGATATTGGGCATCAGGACTTCCTGCTCGAAATCGGAGGCGGGCGTATAACCCCGGACGGGTTGGGGGTCAATGTGGATCGCTAGATCCGCTTACTTGTCCGTGAAATTCGCCTTCCGCTTCTCGCCGAACGCGGCCATACCTTCCTTCTGGTCGGCGGTCGCGAACATGGCGTGGAACAGCCGACGCTCGAAGCGCACGCCTTCGCTCAGCGTGGTCTCATAAGCGCGGTTGACCGTTTCCTTGGTCATCATCGCGATCGGCAACGACTGCTCGGCGATCTTGGCCGCCGCCTTCATTGCTTCGGCCATCAGATCGGCGGCCGGCACTACGCGGCTCACAAGGCCGGCGCGCTCGGCTTCCGCCGCATCCATGTTGCGGCCCGTCAGGCACATTTCCATCGCCTTCGACTTGCCGACAAAGCGCGTCAGCCGCTGCGTGCCGCCGATGCCTGGCATGACACCGAGCGTGATCTCGGGCTGGCCGAACTTCGCGGTGTCCGCCGCGATGATGAAATCGCACAGCATGGCGAGCTCGCAGCCGCCGCCCAGCGCCCACCCCGCCACCGCCGCGACGATCGGCTTGCGGATGGCGGCGATGCGGTCATTGGCGTCGGCGAAGAAGTTCTCGCGGTACATGTCCATGTAGGATTTCGGCGCCATCTCCTTGATGTCGGCGCCGGCGGCGAAGGCGCGGTCCGATCCCGTCAGCACGACGCAGCGCACCGCGTCGTCGCGATCCCAGGCTTCAAGCTGGGTCACGAGCTCGCCGAGCAGTTCGGAATTGAGCGCGTTCAGCGCCTTGGGCCGGTTCAGCGTGATGACGCCGACCTTGCCCTCGATTTTGGCGACGATGTTGAGGTGTTCCATCGCACTCTCCTTGAGCGATCCGCGCCTCCCATAAACTCTCTCTTGACATGCAACCAAATGATTGCATATTGCACTTATGAGTATAGATGCGGTGTTTCGGGCGCTCGCGGATGAGAACCGCCGACACCTTCTGGACCGGCTGCACAACAACAACGGACAGACTTTGGGTGAGATGTGTGAGGGGTTGGCGATGTCGCGCCAGGCGGTGACCAAGCATTTGGCGATCCTGGAGGCTGCGAACCTCGTGGCGACCCGCCGTCAGGGCCGCGAGAAGCTCCACTTCCTCAATCCGGTACCAATCTTCGACATCGCCGATCGCTGGATCGGCAAATTCGAGCGCCGGCGGTTGCGCGTGCTCAGCGACCTCAAGAAAAATCTCGAAAGGGAAGAGCCATGAAAAGCAGATATGTCTATGTCACCTACATCCGCACCACGCCGCAGAAGCTGTGGGACGCGCTCACCAAACCGGAGTTCCAAAAGCTCTATTGGTTCAATATGCACCAGGACTCCGATTGGAAGGCGGGCTCGTCCTGGAAGATGCTGTTCTCCGACGGCCGTGTCGCCGATGCCGGCGAAATTATCGAAAGCGATCCGCCGCGCCGCGCCGTGATCCGCTGGAACAATGAATTCCGTCCGGAACTGAAGGCGGAGGGTCCGACCCGCTGCGTCTATGAGATCATTGCCGACGGCGACATCTGCAAATTGACCATCGTGCACGAGTCGGAGGTCGAGGACTCGAAGACGATCGAGGCGGTGTCCGGCGGCTGGCCGAAGGTTCTCTCGAGCCTCAAGTCGTTCCTTGAAAGCGGATCGGCCTTGCCGCGATCACACGACGCGCCGCAGACTTAGATTTGCGGCAATTGGAGCGCTTTCCAATGGTGACGACGATGACCCCGTTCCTGATGTTCGAGGGCAGGGCCGAGGAAGCCATTCGTTTCTATGTGGCGACCGTGCCGCATTCGGAGCTCGTGGCGATCACTTCCTGGGCCGAGGGCGGTCCGGGCACGCCTGGCAAGGTGATGCGCGGTTCGGCGCGCATCGGCGGCCAGGTCGTGCAGTTCAGCGACAGTCCGGTCAAACATGCCTTCACCTTCACGCCCTCGCTGTCACTCTTTGTCGATTGCGCGAGCGAAGCGGAACTCGACCGTCTGTTCGCGGCGTTCTCCGAAGGCGGGCAGATCCTGATGCCCCTTGGTGATTATGGCTTCTCGAAAAAGTTCGGCTGGGTCAACGACCGCTTCGGCGTGTCGTGGCAGTTGAACCTGCCGTAACTATCGCTGACATTTCGGACAGTAGAACGTCGAACGTCCCGCCTGCACGATGCGTTTGATCGTGCCCTTGCAGCCAGGGCAGGGCTCGCCCTCGCGGCCATAGACGGCGAAGTTGTGCTGGAACATGCCGAGTTCGCCGTCGGTGCGTTTGTGGTCGCGCAAGGACGAGCCGCCGGCCTTGATCGCTTGGCGCAGCACTGTCTTGATCGCGGTGGTGAGTTTCGCCGACTGCTCTTTGGTCACCTTGCCCGCCAGCCGCTTTGGCGAAATGCCGGCGCGGAACAACGCTTCGCAGACATAGATGTTGCCGAGCCCGGCGATCACCCGCTGATCGAGCAGCGCCGACTTGATCGGAGTCTTCTTGCTCCTGAGTGCGGCGCGCAGATAGGCGGCATTGAACTCCTCAGATAGTGGTTCGACGCCGAGGCCCTTGAACAGCTTGTGCTCTTCGAGCTCGGTCGTTTCGACCAGCAGCATCAACCCGAAGCGGCGGTGGTCGTTGAACACGATGCGCGCCGGCGCATCGGTATCCATCACCACATGGTCGTGCTTGTCGTGGCCCACCGTCACCTCGCCCATGTCGTGGACGTAGTTGCCGAGCTTGCGCGCGCTTCCGCCGGTATGGACGCTCATCCGTCCGCTCATGCCCAGATGGATGACCAGCGTCTCGCCATCATCCAGGTCGCCCAGAATGTATTTCGCCCGCCGCCGCAATCGCTTGACCCGGCGCCCTGTCAGGCGTCCGGCAAAATCGTTCGGAAATGGCACGCGCAAATCGCCGCGTCGCGTCTCGACATGGGTGAGGCGATAGCCCTCCATCGCCGGCCGAAGCCCCAGGCGCACTGTCTCGACTTCGGGTAGTTCGGGCATATCCGGCCATTAAGAGTCGCAGGAGACCACCGTAGCCCACGGATTCCGCAGGGGCTATTCTGCGCCCCATGACTGCTGACAGGATTGCGAGCTTCGGGTTTCGCGACGTGCCGGAGGCCGAGAAGGAGGGCCTCGTGCGCGAGGTGTTTTCGTCGGTCGCGTCGAAATACGACCTGATGAACGATCTGATGTCGGCGGGCGTCCACCGTCTGTGGAAAGATACGTTCGTCGAATGGCTCAATCCGCGTCCCGGCTGGCGCGTACTCGATGTCGCCGGCGGCACCGGCGACATCGCGTTCCGTATCGCCGATTGGGCGCGCACGCGCGGTGGCGAGGCTGAGATCGTCGTCTGCGACATCAATGCGGACATGGTCGGCGAAGGCGTGCGCCGCGCCAAGGCAAAGGGCGAGGCTGCAATAGAATGGATC
>DATEZM010000126.1:0-2616 GCA_035255625.1 Rhizomicrobium sp.
CGAGTCCCGACAGAGACGCAGCAGCGAAGGTCACGCCGTGGTAGCCGTACTCGCGCGACAGATGGATTTTCTTGTGCGGCTTGCCCTTCAGATTCCAGTAGTAGCGGATCAGCTTCAGTGCTGTGTCGTTGGCCTCGGACCCGGAATTGGCGAACAGGATGCGCGAATGGCCCGCGGGTAGCAGTGTCGCGAGCGTCGCCGCCAGCTCGATGGTCCAGGGGTTCGAAGTCCTGAAGAAGTGATTGTAATAGGACAGCGTCTTGAGCGCCGCGTAGCCCGCGTCTGCCAGCTCCTCATTGCCGTAGCCGAGCTGCACGCACCACAGGCCCGACATTCCGTCGACGAATTTTCGTCCGTCGCTGTCCCACAGATGAATCCCGTGCGCACGCGTGATGACGCGCACGCCTTCTGCGTTGAGCGCGGCACTGTCGGTGAAGGGATGGATGTGGTGGGCGGCGTCGAGCGCCTGCCAATGCCGAGTCTGATTGCTGCCCTGCGGAGCCATCCGCGCCACCTTATCAGCGCGGCCGACCTCCACCAGCCCACCGGGACGCTGTCAGATCAGTGCCCTTTGGCTTCGGGCGATCCGGTTTCGACGAAGGATTTGAGCCGGGCGGCCTGTTCGCCGAGGACGCTGTCGACCGGGTTGGCCAAGCCGCCAAGCCCATCCTTCAGATAACCGCCGACATTATAGGTAAGCACGAGCGAGGTGCCCCTGTCCTCAGCCTTCAGCGTGACGGTCAGCGCACCGTCGACACCGAGACCCTGCAACGGTCCGAGCGCGCCACGCAGCCGCAGCGCCTTGCCAGGGTCGACGTAGACGACGACCAGGTGCTGGACCGAGCCGCCATCCGGCAGTTTCTCGCACCAGCAGCCGCCGGCATGTGCATCCAGCGAGAGATTAGCGGCATTCTTCGAGAAGGTATGCGCCGCGCTCCACCAGTTCTGTGGCGCGATCAGCGCCTCATACACCCGCGCAGGTGGCGCGGCGACGTGCACGGTCTCGCTCACGGAGAAGCCGTTGGGTGCCGCATCGTTCACCGCGGCGAGCGCGGGATAGACAAGCGTGGCCGCGACGAGAAGACCCGCGGCGGCATGATAGATGCGGGCCATCTTTCGGATCCTCGGATTTCTGCCTGCAGCTTGAACAATTCGAGAATGCCGGTCCAGTTCAATTTTCCCGGCGATGCGCGAGAGTATTCTTGTCCGGCAGGACGAACAGCGAAGCCGGAAGATCGCCGCCAGCGACCACGTCGCGCAGCGCCACCGTGGTCGAGAGGCCCTGATTGTCGATCACTGTCCATTGCCGAAGTTCGTATTCGGGCGCGGAGAAGACGAGCGAGATATTGGCCCGTGTGTGCGCCTGGTTGGCGCGCAGGTTGACCACGAAGGCGCCCTCGCGGTGCTCGACGCTGACCAATTCCGGGCTGTGCCGGATATCGATGGTCTTGCTCAGGATGACGTCGAGCGGGGTCTCGAAGATCGGATAGCGGTCGACCGTGTTGAGCCGCGTATTCGCCACGGCCACCGTGCTGCCGTCTGAGACGAGAAGCGTCGGCACCGGTGCTGCGTATTCGAAGCGCATCCGGCCGGGCTTGGAGATGTAGAAGCGGCCCTCATCGACATTTCCACTGGGCTCGATCTGGATGAAGCTGCCCTTCATCGTGGTGATGCCGTTCATATAGGCGCTGATGCCATCCAGCGCGTCGCGATCGGCCGCGCTGAGATCGACATGGCGGAGCGACGGAAAAACGGAATCGCCGGCGCCCATGAGAAGCGGCGACGTCATGGCAACGAGGAGTGCGAGAGTGATGCGGCGCATGACCGTTTCTTAGGCCGCCTTTATGACCAGAGCTAGGCATAACGCTGAGCGAGATCGCGCTATTCGGCCGCGCGGGCAGCGGAATGCCGTGCCGCAGCGTCCGGACACAGGCCGTCGATCAGCAGGTTCATCACCCCTTCGAGCTCGCGCTCGAGCTTGGGCAGCGTGAGCTTCGACCACAGTTGCGGATAGCGGAATTTCATGGTGGCCGACTGAACCATCTCGGCGGTGAACTGTTTGTCGGCGGTGGCGAATTCGCCGCGACGCTCGGCCTCGTCGAGCAGTTCGATCAGAATCTTGCGCTCGTTTTCGAGCATCCAATTGGCGAAGCTTGGCCGTTCCTGGCTGATTACCCGCGCCATTTCGAAGGCGCGCGGATCGCGCTCGAGCTTGTGATAGGTGCGGCGGAGTTCCTCGAACAGAAGATCGTGCAGCCGATCGCGTGCATTTTTGCCTGGCTGGATCGCGAGCTTGCGCAGATGGTCGAGATGGCGCGAATAGTCCTCGGTCGCAATGGCCTCGGCGATGTCGAGCTTGCCGGGAAAGAAGCGGTAAAGATTGCCCGGCGACATGGCGCAATCGCTGGCGACTTCCGCCATGGTCGTCTTGGCATAGCCGAAATGCGAGAACCGCTTCTTGGCGGCATCGACGATACATTCGCGAACGGTATCTTTTACGGCCATCAGCTGTTTCCTACCCAAGCGAGTTTGTTCTTGTTGCCATTAAGATAGTGGGGATTTCTGAATAATCAACAAATCGTTCAATCTTCCAGCAGCGAATATCGACTCCAGATA